>JBCBKZ010000385.1:0-5573 GCA_038520955.1 Bacteroidota bacterium
ACAAATTCTATATACTAGCGACCAGAATGGGTTCAGGCACAGATACCGTTGACATAGAGCTTTTTGTCAATAGTGGTCAGTCCTATTCGTCAGTTATGTTTCCTGTAAACATTCATGCACAAGCTTCCAAGCTAGCCATAGGAACAGAAAGAGATGCCACTAACCACCCTGGTTCAGAATCCTTTGATGGAGAAATAGCTAGAATTCTGATTTATGAGACCCCTCTAACTGAGGAAGAGTTTGCTGGGACAATTACCTATTTGGCCAGCAGGTACAATATCACGGTCGAGTAAGTTGGTGGAGAATTCTTTTATGATACCATACTTGCTTCTTCCTTAGTACTTTTTCGTTGAGCGTTTTTCAGGACACCATCCACTTTCATTTTCTCATAAGCCACTATCCCACTTAAACAGGCTCCAGGAATTCCCTGTCCCGGATAGGTGCTGTCTCCACAGATGTAAGCCCTTTTGCCGTCCAGCCTTCCATCTATCATTCTCCAGGGCTTGACACTCATGTACTGGGGATAGCCTCCCACAAAGCCCCAACTCCTGCCTGTCCATTTCTTCCAGGCTTTAGGCGTGGACGCATGGTAAAAGCTTACATCCTCTCTTTTCAAAAAGCCTGCCTTCTCCAGGGCAGCAAAAATCTCTTCTACCACCAGCTCTTTATCATGAACAAAGGTATTCTCCGGATCAGGCACGTGCGTACTTACGCTCCCCACTAATTCATCTGGCCCGCATCTTCCTTCATCCTCTGGGTGGCTAAGGCTTAAGAAGATGCTATCTGAGCCTGTATAGGTAAGGGGTTTCCCTAAGTGGATCTGATGATGAATACAGCTTGGCGTATTTCTTCTCTTCATCACAAAGCCCAGGGAGAAGGCGCTATTCACTTTTTCTGATGAGAGTTTTCTGGAAGCATACTTATCCTGAAGGGAATCATCTGACCATACATCCAAGGTATCATTTAAGGGAATGGCCGACACTACGTGCTTAGCATGGTACTCTCCTTTAGTGGTGATGATGTGATATCCATTATCCTCAGGGATAATTTGAGTTACTCCTTCTCTAAGATGGACCTCTCCTCCACTGGCCTCAATGTAGGAAACCAGGGGTTTTACCAGATTAATGAGTCCCCCATCCATGTAATAGTTGGTGTAGTTTGTATAGCAGAGAGCTGCTGCCCCAAAGAGGACATTCACTTCTTCCAGGTAGTTCTGGGCAGTGATTAGTAACTGCTGATTGACGAAGTCCACAAACTCCTGATTTGTATCCAGTCTATATTTCTTCAGAAAGGATTTCATGGATACCAGTGCCCAACCGCCATAAACTAGCTGATCAGGTCTGATCCTTTGAGCTGCCTGAAGGAAGTCAGGAAACCTGGTAGGGGGAAAGTTCTTTTGAAGTAAAGAGGTACCCCAGACAAACTCACTGATCCTGAAGCAATGCTCCCAAAAAGGCCTCTGCCCTTCAGGCCCAAATACTTGCTCTGCTTCTGCAATCCACTTTTCCAGCTCCTGATAACGGGTAATCACTTTCCCGTTTTTCAGGTGAACTTGCATAGGAGTATGGAGTTTTCTGAAAGGAAGACCCAGCCCTATCTGGTCAAGGAAGTGACCCACTGGCATACCCTCGTCTAAACCTACGATGGTGGTAGCACCGGACTCAAAGATGTAATGTTTCCTTGGGTAGGAACTTGCACATCCTCCAGGTAACCAATTTTGCTCAAGTACCGTAACACTAATGCCATCTTTCGCCAAAAGGGAACTCACAGTGAGACCGGCTATACCACTTCCGATTACGACAACCTCAGTTACTTCTTTCATAAAGGGGACCAAACTTATTTAGGAATCTGTTGAGAATATTAACAGCTTTAGCCGAAAAGAGATAAGCGAAATATCACTTTTGTTTAACAAATTTCATTTTTTATTAAACAATAATTACAAGCTCTTGTTCTCAAAAAGGGACAATTAGTAGAACATGGGCTTAAAAAAGAATCCAAGTTTCCAGTAGCTAACACATGAAAGTATCTGTTTTCAGAAAAACGCATTTCAATGCCGCACACAGATTACACAATCCAGATTGGACGGATGAAGAGAATCAACAAGCATTTGGGAAATGTAACAACGAGTACTATCACGGCCACAACTATGACCTGATCGTGAAGGTAACGGGAGAAGTAGATAGAAAGACTGGTTATGTGGTAGATATGAAAAAACTGAAGGATCTAACTGAAGAACATGTCATCGCTAGATTTGACCATAAGAATTTGAACCTTCAGGTAGAAGAATTCAAGGAGATGAATCCTACAGCAGAGAATATAGCTATCGTAATATATGACATACTGAGGAAACACCTGGACTCTTCTCTTGAGTTAACTATTAGATTATATGAAACCGAACGAAACTTTGTGGAGTACCCCGCCTAATGGGGCAAACGGCCAAAATGGCCACCACCACCACTCAGGGAAACACGGTATGGATGATGAGATTGGGGATCAACACGTTGCTACCTCAGTAGACACTCCATTACGTCCTGACGCATTTTTAATGGATGATGATGAAAAGATGGAAAAGATCGAGTATCATTTCCGGGAGATCATGGAGACACTAGGGCTAGACCTGACTGATGATAGTTTAAACGGAACCCCAAGAAGGGTAGCTAAGATGTATGTGAAGGAAATTTTTCAAGGCCTTAACCCCAAGAATAGACCTTCCATTACTCTGTTTGACAACATTTACCAGTATAATGAAATGCTGGTAGAAAGAAACATCACCTTCCATTCTAACTGTGAGCACCACTTTGTACCAATAGTGGGAAGCGCCCATGTGGCTTATATTTCCAATGGAAAGGTGATAGGCTTATCCAAACTTAATCGGATTGTCCAATACTATGCAAAAAGACCTCAGGTACAGGAAAGAATGACACGGCAAATAGCCATGGATCTGATTGAGACATTAGAGACCGAGGATGTGGCAGTCATCATAGATGCCAAGCATATGTGTGTTTCCTCCAGAGGAGTAGAAGACATTAACAGTAGTACCGTTACTGCAGAGTATAGCGGTAAGTTTAAGGATCCAGCTGTTAAGGCTGAACTCTTAAAATATATTGAATTAAATAGTTAGTAGTAGTAGTAATCTGAAAAGCAGCATATTGCCTCCGGTAATATGCTCTTTTCATTTTAATAGGCCTCCGCTTTTCATCAGCATCAATTTATAGATAGCTGCTACGGTAAGAGAATCTTTTATTTCCCGGGATTCCACCATTTCATACACCTCCTCAAGCTTCATTTTTTTGATATGGAGTTCCTCAGTTTCTTCCGGTTCTGCCTCTTCCTGTTCTAAACCTGTGGCCAGATATACGATCCCCCACTCATCAGATACAGAGTTGGAGAGATTCATTTCCAGAATGGGCTCATATGAAGCGGCCACTAAGCCTGTTTCCTCTTTCAGTTCTCGTTTAGCTGTAGCTAGAGGATTTTCTCCTATCGGGCTGCCTCCTTCAGGTATTTCCCATGAGTAGGCTTCTAGTGGATACCTGTACTGGCCTACCATCCAGATTTCTCCATTCTCATAAGGCACTACTCCTACCGCCTGATTTTTAAAGTGAACCACCCCATAGATGCCTTCTTTTCCAGCAGGGTTTAATACCTGAAATTCCGTAACCTTTATCCAGTTGTTATCATACTTAGTATCCTGAGAAAGGGTCTTCCAGGGGTTTTCTTGGCTCATATTAAATGTCTTTCGTGATATTTTGAACAATGGTGAACTGATTGAAAAATTCTTTCGCTACTACTCTTAAAATGGTATAAGTAGGAATAGCCAAAATCATACCCGGTACGCCAGCTATACTACTGGCCATTAATATCACCAGGAATATTTCCAGTGGATGGGCCTTCACACTACTTGAGTAGATCAGGGGTTGGAATACAAAGTTATCTATTAGCTGGACTACCAGAAATACCACCCCAACCTTTAGTACCAATGGGACCATTTGACTGTAGAAATCCAGCTGTAAACTGCTCAGAATCGCCAGAGAAATTCCAAGGACAGCACCTATCACAGGTCCCAGATAGGGGATGACATTAAATAAGCCTGCAAAAATCCCAATCGCTAAGGCATTTTTCACCCCTACTAAGGCTAGTCCAGCTCCTATCAGCCCTCCTACCAATAATACTTCCAACACCAGACCGATACAGTAACGACTTAGGAGTAACTTGACCTTTTCCAACACTACATTGATTTTTTCGTGGTAATCCTTCGGGATGAAGGACAGCAATATATCATACATTAAGTTCCGCTCCTTCAAGAAGAAAAAAGCGATAAAGGAAATGGCGAAGAGAGCTATGAAAAGGTTACCTGTAAATCCCAGTACGTCATTCACTATGGTCGAAAACTGTACAGAGCTGATGGTAGATAGAACTTTCTCCTGGAAATATTCTTCCACAGATTCAGACCCATCAGTAAACCGGTAGGTTCTGTTCATGGCTTCCAGTTCAGCTATAGGTTCTTTCAAGCTTTCTCTTACTACATCTTTATCAATGCTCTCTATATTCCTGGTCTGAGTTAAGATGACCGGAATAAAGCTGACAAATAAGGTGAATAGGACACCATAAATGACAAGTAGGGTAACGATGGCTTTGACACTATCAGGTAGGTCATAGTTCTTTATCTTGACCTTACTCAGCCATCTCACAATAGGCATGCCTATCAGAGCGATAACAGCTCCAATCAATAGGTAAATGACGATGGAAGAAAAATACCAGACAAAGAAGGCTAGTAGGATAAGCCCCAGAACAGTTAATATATAGGGTGTATATTTTTGCATGGCTTAGCGAAGGATAAATGTGTTATTGCGTGAAAAATAATGATTAAGTTCAGGATTCCATGAAACTGGATTTCTTTTTTTATGCATTTGTTTGAACCCCAAATATCATCTGAAGGATTCTTTAAGGACCGAGGGTCTAAATTTTATAGCTATGCTTACCCCTTCAAAGAAGTTGAAGAGCTAGAGATCTATATGGCACCACTGAAGAAGAAATACTATGATGCCAGGCACCACTGCTATGCATACAGGTTAGGGGTAGATGGCAAAACTACTTTCGCTAATGATGACAGGGAACCAGCGCATAGTGCAGGGACGCCCATTCTTTCGGCTATTAAGGCTCACGAGCTTACGAATACCCTCATCATAGTAGTTCGGTATTTCGGAGGGACCAAGCTAGGCATACGCGGCCTGATTGAAGCTTATGGGACTGCTGCCAAAGAAGCCATAGCCAAGAATAAGCTCAGGCAACTCAACCCGCAAATCATTTTCTCCGTTCGTTATCCATATACACGCACCTCAGAGTTTAATAAAATCCTCCATCCATTTAGTCTGGACGAGTTGAAGTCAGATTATACAGAAGATTGCCATCAGACTTTTGCCATAAATGAGCCTATTTTTGAAGATATTAAAGGAAAATTAGTAGACTCCGGATTTCAGGTAGTGGAAGAAGGAAGCAGGATATAAGCATGAAACAGTTTATCTTTTTTACCATAGCCATGTACCTGTGGCAAGGTGAATAAGAGGGCTATG
>JBCBKZ010000386.1:0-5569 GCA_038520955.1 Bacteroidota bacterium
CCGTCTTTAGGATGGATCCATCCTAAAGACGGTTTAGGTGGTAATTACATTTTGGATATAAGTGATGCTGTTCTGAATGACCCTAATACAAATTGTCCTACAGCTGTAGGCAGGAGCCCTATCAACATCATACTTAGTAGTAGGTACCTCATAGTAGTTATGAAAAGAAGCCCATCATACTTGACGGACTTCCGGGGGATAACCAGCTCAATATGTTATTTTACACTGTTCACATATTGAATGGTAACTATTTCAAAAGCGGAGAAATACGCTTTTGCTGTTTCAGATTGGTTTACTGTTTCATTAACTGCTTGGAAGGCCGTCTGATCTTTGTACTCAGTCATACCTACTGTCAGGTTCTCTCCATATCCCCCCAACACTTCAAACTCATAGCTTCCTAATACCCCTTCTACCTCATTTAAGGCTGCTATATAAGGAAGACGTTTTTCATTGAAATCAGCTGCCGTTTCCGGAGATACCTTTCTCACAGCTATTTCTATGATGCTTCCTTCTGTCTTACCGATAGACGCCAGGTCAAAGTCCCCTTCAGTAGCTTTTGCCTGTACAAAGGCCAGCATGTCAAATGTCTGGAAGAAAGCCATGGCTTCAGGAGACTGTCCATTAGATTGGCTGGCCGTGTTGAAGTTATCTAATGATGTCCATGAGGTCATCCCTACGAATACTTCCTGCTCGGACTGCGGAATATTATAAAATGCCTTATACTCTCTGTCTACCTCTACGCCTTCACTGGAAAGCCATTTACCAATGAACCCAGCGCGAGCCTCTTCAAATGCTATCTTTTGGCCTTCTTTTACTGCTCTCACTGCGATTTCAATTACATCTGCAGTTACCTCTTCCACTACTTCTTCCGGGGTTTCCTCAGCAGTTTCTTGTGGCGCAGAACATGAATATGTAATGACAATAGCCAGTAATGCTAACATGACGGTTGGTGTGCTTTTCATCCTGTTTATTTTGATTTCTGGTACTAAACGTTACTGTAAAGAACCAGATCGTAGACCACAGGATACATGCACTTTCCCGTCATTTTCATTCACTATTCCGCAAAAGACTTTCGGAACTCATCTGGACTCATCTCCATCTTTACTTTGAACAAGCGTGAGAAATAGTATGGGTTATCATATCCTAGTTCATAGGCGATTTCCTTCACACTACTGTTGGTAAATGTGAGCATGCGCTTAGCTTCCAAAATCACCCTGTCTATGATCATGTCCTGAGCTGTAGAGTCCAGAATTTCCTTTAGTACATGATTTAGGTGCTTTGCGGTAAGCTTAAGTTGTTCTGTGTAGAAGCTGACAGATTTTTCCCGCTTGTAATGGTCTTCCAGTAGAACGACGAATCTCTGAAACTCCTGCCTTAGGTGAATGAAGGAGTTGGGACCTTCGATGTGTTGAATATTCCCCTCCAGTTTATTTAATAGGGCTAGAAGGACGTTCTGAAGAATGAAGGTTTGGTTCTGATTCTCATGATGCTTTAGCTCATTCTCAAGAATATGAAAATAAGGCAAAATCTCTGCCTTCTCATCCTCTGTGAGCTGGATAAAGAGTTTACGGGATTGTATAAGATTCACCAATAAGCTGTAAATCATTACCCGCTGTGGCCTGGAGAAGAATTCATCGTGGATCCGTAGGAAACATCCTCTGGCATTGCTCCCTTCAGTTACGGCAAGAACTGCCCCTTTAGGTACCATAAGTACCTGATACTGGGAAAGTCTGTGGGAGTCAAAATCTATTTCCAGTTTCAGTTCTCCCCCAAAAAGAACAACTAACAAATGGGCCTTGTATCTGTCTCTTTTGGAAAACTGGTCCAGAAATGAAGATCCCTCCCCAAAGGATGTCATTTCTAACTCTTTCATGATTTATTTACCTAATCCCAACATACGGCAAAACAGATCAATTCCATGGAACTGATCTGCTGTACCAACAAAGATGTTAGAAATTTATTATTCTTTCATGAATTTCTGGGATAAGCCATTGCCTTTACTGTCCACTAGCCTGGCCATGTAAATACCTGTGCTCAACTTGTTCAGATTTACTTTGAAGGCATTCCTCCTCAACTCATTTCCACTTATCGTTTCTACCAACTGCCCTTGTAAATTCATCACCTCAAAAACTGCTACCTCTTCCTTGGTCAGCACTTCTATGGTGAGTTCATCAGAGGTAGGATTAGGGAATAGGTTAAACATCTGCCCTACACCATCACCCAGTTCATCTTCAATGGAAGTAGGCGTTCCCAGATCCCCTATCTCAAAGGCACGAACACAGAAAGGATTGCTGGTAGGAACAAAGTTCACCCCGAAGTTTACCCCAAACTGTGATTCATTGACAAAGAGGGTATTCTTGCCATCAAAATTATTTAAGAATACACCGGAACAGTCGTCAAACCCAGACTCAAATACGGCACTCTGGCCGGTAGTATCATCTGAAAGGGTAATTCTGTGAACAATACCATTATGACCTGGAGTGAACACATCATTCTCAGCATAGAAGATGGTGTTATCTCCTGCCCAGGTCATCCCATCTGCATTAACAGTTTCTGAACCGTCTAGGGCTACTGTCCCAGTTAAGTTGACCTGAGTAGCAGCGCCTGCACTTCCATCTTCATTAATGGGCACATACCATAACGCACCAGCATGGGCCACATAAAAAGCACCTTTTTGATTGAATACCATCCCTCCTGTGCCAAATCCGCCATCAGTCCATTGGGCATCATCAGCCCACACGCTCACCTCATCTGTCTGAGGATCTATCTTCAGGATACGTGTATCAGGCCCTATGTCTCCTACATAGATGTTTCCTTCAGCATCTATGTCTATGGAGTTCCCCACTGCCTGAGCAGGTAGTGCCCATGACGCTGCAAGAGAACCATCAGCCAGGTTATAGGCATTTACCTTACCTGCTTTAGCATTAGCTGGGTTGAAATCATAAAACTGATTTGCAATAGAAAGTAGCAGTTGATTATTCGGATCCACCCTTAGTCCCCATGCAGAAGAAAACTCATCAGAAGCAGGAGGAGCAAAGATCGTACTTTCGCCTGTGCTTAGGTTGGTGCGAGTGATAGCACCGCTGAAGTAGTTAGAAGTGAAGATGTCATTCTCATAGACTGTTACATCTTCCGGGAAGGCTGCCGCTCCTATATCTACACAGGATGGGTCCAGGGTTCCTTTCAGCACATTGTGAATGGCTCCATATACATTGATGGGATAACTCTGGAGAAACCCGGTAGCTAAGTAGGTATTGATAAAAGTAGTGTCAGCATTTACTGCGGCGTAGGACTGTGCATCTTTATACACGGTCATCCCTACCACCACATTGGTGTCTGAGATAGAGCGCCACTGCACCTCTCTCACGAAGTTAGACTGTGCGGCCAGGACTGACAGGTAGGCATCTCTTTTCTGCTCATAATCTGCCTGATCAAAATTCTCATACTGAGAAATATCCCTTACTGCCACCTCCCATACCTGGGAGGTTCCCAGGTTAGCAAAGTCAGCAAGGTCTACGGTCTCTTCCGGATCCAGAGGCTGAAGTACCTGAAAGCTGATAAAGTCAAAGGTAGAGAAGAAGGCATTAGCTACACTAGTATCTATGGAACCCCCTATCTGTCCAAAAGTAGAGAAGTCTGCAAAGGAGGTCAGGCCTACAAATACACTATCAACAGGCAGACCTGAATTTGTAAATTCAAAGAAAGGTTGAAATTCCCTGTCAGTAAGGGTGCCTTCAGGCGCTTCCAGCAGTGCCACATAGGCATCTCTTTTGGCCTTAAAGTCTTCAATATCCTGTCCAGATTTTACTTTTCTGATAGGAAGAACAAATACATTGTCTGTATTCACAGGGCTATCCTGTGCATTGAGTTGAATGCTTGTGATGCTTACAAGAAACAATAGAGAAAGTACCAGTAATTGTCTCATAGTAGAGATTTATTTGAGTGATGTATGTGTAATTCCTGAAGCCTCAAGACGGCCAAATCCAGTTGTCAGGAATCATATATGCGAGTTACCATATGAAGTCTGGCCACTCCATACACTATTGGTACTTATCCATACACTTTTTGTATTTCTCTACTTTACATGACAATGGCCATCAACCCTTTTGATTGATGGCCACAAAAACCAGAAACCAACTACACTTGGATATAAAGGACCTTTCAGCCTTTCTCTTTAAATGACAGTATGTTATTATGAAAAGAATGATCCTTTCATTTACATGAAGGATCATCCTCAGATTTACAAAGTACAAGGGGGACTGCACTTGCAAAAAAATTCTTTACTTCTCATTAATTAGCCGGAGCTACCTGCTGGGTAGCAGTTATCCAGTCCTCCATGTGATAAGAGGTCACAATCTTTCCTTCTTCTACCGTATGTATGTCTATGGTCATGACATCAAAGGACTTGGAGCCGTTTGTAGGCACACCGTAGAAGTATCCTTCTGGAGAGTTAGGGGTACCAGAAGCCTGACTTCTCACGATGACTCTGTTTCCATCTACCAGCATTTCCTGAACTTCCCATTTTAGGTCCGGAATCATTCCATGGAACATGTTCAGGGTTTTCACAAATCCTTCAAGGGCTGGTCCTCCCGGAGGCGTTGGGGTTGAAACCCATCCATCTACCATATAAGTTGCTGCTATTCCCGCGCTTCCTTCATCAGGAGTTGTACTTAGCTGGTCATAGAAATTCTTAACAACGGCTTTTAACCTGGCATCCTCTACTGCTTTCATCTCTGCTATTTTGGATTTTACCTTTTCTTCATGCTGTGCCTGATCTACACAGGAGACAAATGCCAGAGATAACATCAACAAAAAAATTACGTTTCTCGGGTTCATAGTGGTTGTGATTAATATTGTTCCTATTCGCAGCTTACGTCCAGACAAAGAATCTCCGGTGCATATTTCTATGCATTTTCAAGAAGGACGTAATCAAGAAATCTCTTTGGTTTGGTTCCCCCGACTACCCACTTTCAGCTACTGGATAGGTAGTGCGAATTACTTATTACGCAAATATGTAATTTCCTCTATGTGGCTTGCCTATCAATCCAAGCCTAATTCCTATCAATTTGATAAGTAGTCCTGAAAACCTGGGGAGAAATGCCCATCCTGTTTTTAAATAGTCGGATCAGGTTATTGGGTTCTGAGAAGTTAAGCCTGTAGGCTATTTCTGAGACTGTATGGGTAGTGTGGAGGAGATTGGTTTTGGTTTCATTTATCAGTCTTTCCTTTATAATTTCTGAGGGTGTCATCCCAAACTGATTCTTAACAGCGCTATTCAGGCTGATTCTACTTATCCCAAGTTGATCAGCATAGAACTGTACCTTGTGTTCTTCTTTAAATTTTTTCTCCAGTATTTCCTTGAACTGATAAGCATAGTTATTCATCTGCGTATCACTTTCCAGTCCATGGAAATCACAAAATTCTCTATTCAATTTGATAAGCATGTAGTAGAGGATCGCTCTTAATAAATGTGGAGAATCATTCTGATAGTGGTTCATCTCATAACGGAGCTCTTCCATGATATCATTCTCAAAAGAGAAGATCCTTTTATCCGGGAGAAAGTAAGGAG
>JBCBKZ010000387.1:0-5567 GCA_038520955.1 Bacteroidota bacterium
ATTTGGGGTTGTCGGGCTGATTTGTCAATCACTGTGTGGAGAAATTATTTAATCAGCCTCCCAATTCCTACATTGTGTCAATCAACTGAAAGTCTTTTATGAAAAGGAATACTACGCTACTAATGAGTCTACTGCTAATCTTACTAATTGGCTGTCAGACTCATATACCGCAACAAAAGGCAGATGCTCCTACCCTCCCAGCTGCCGTGAATCTGGTAGTTCTTGGGAATGTACAGGATGCAGGTTCTCCCCACATAGGATGCGAGAGGGACTGTTGTAAGGATCTGTTTCTGCATCCTGACCCAAATAGAAAGGTGGTTTCTCTAGGGGTAATAGACACTGCTAATCAGCAGAAATGGATGTTTGATGCTTCCCCGGACTTGCCTACCCAAATGGATGACCTAAACAAACTGAGTCCTTTCACTACCCAAAAGACGCCTGATGGCATTTTTATTACCCATGCCCATATCGGTCATTATACAGGCTTGATGTTTTTAGGAAAGGAAGGGCTGGGTGCATCAGAGGTGCCCGTCTACGCTATGCCTCGCATGAAGGACTATTTAGAGAATAATGGTCCTTGGGATCAACTTACAGTGTTAGAAAATATATCAATTAATAAAATCCAGCAAGATTCTGTCTATCACCTCTCTTCTTCTCTTTCAGTTATCCCTATCCTGGTTCCACATAGAGGGGAATATTCAGAAACAGTGGCCTATATTATTAAAGGTCCCAGCAAGTCGGCCCTATTTCTTCCTGACATAGACAAGTGGAATATTTGGGATAAGGACATACGGGAAGTCATAAAAACGGTAGACTTTGCCTTCCTGGATGCCACTTTCTACAACCAGGCTGAAATCCCGCATAGAGATATGTCCGAAATTCCTCACCCTTTCATCGTAGAAAGTATGGAACTATTCAAAGACCTACCCTTAGAAGAAAAGAGCAAAGTTTACTTCATTCACTTGAATCATACTAATCCCGCTCTGGTGGAGACCAGTGAAGCTTCACTCTTCATCAAACAGAGTGGGTATCATATAGCCCGAAAAGGAATGGTATTTGGGTTATAGAGGATTTATGTGATGCTGCAATACATTTAATTTAGGAAAGGTAGAGAAGCGATGCATAGCGACTCTCTACAGCATTATTTTTGATAACCCAAACCAATGAACCCACCCCTCGCCCCTCCCAAGAGGGGAAATGTTAAACAGAATAATCTTATCTTGAGCCAAACTCGCAAAGACTATGAATAGAGAAGAAATTGCTACGCTATTGGAAGAAAACCACCGGGATTTCATCCAGTATATAGATTCCCTATCTCAGGAAGAATTTGAATACGCACATGAGGGCAAAAAATGGGCGCCAGGTCAGGATCTGGCTCATATCAATACCAGCGTAAAGCCCCTCACTACCATGGTGTTCTCAGTACCTAAATTGATGCTGGCCTATAAATTCGGGAAGGCCAACAGACCGTCCAAGGATTATGACTCTCTGGTGGCCAGATATCAGGAAAGGGTATCAGGAGCTAATGCAGTCAAAGCCAAAGGAAAATATGAGCCTGCTCCGGTAAGCTTTGAGGAGAAAGAACCTATGCTGAGAACCCTGGACATACGGGTAAAGGGCTTATGTAAAAAAGTAAAAAAGTCTTCTGAGAAAAGCCTGGATAAATATGTAGTCCCCCATCCTGCTTTAGGAAAAGTTACCCTAAGGGAAGTCCTCTACTTCACCATTTATCATGTGCAGCATCACAAGGCGAACGTCCAAAGGAATTTATCTGGTCGCGTAGTACCAGGATAGTTTGAAACAAAAAGCTGTAGAAAGATTCCTACAGCTTTTTTATGGACTAGGGTAAAGGATGAGGGGAATTATACCATTCTCTATCATAGGTCTGAAGAAGTATTTCCAGAATTTCAAAGAAATTCTTTTCTGTCCCATGTATCCCTCTTCTAATCCAAAAGCCGTATCCAGCTGCCCAATACCGCCAGGGCTCTGTTACAGTCTTCCCATTATACTCCTCATTACAAACCTCGCAAAGAGTTGCTAATTCGTCATGGTGATGGTGTATGTAATTAGGGATACCAAACACTAAAAAATCAGACCCGGGGCCGTAACCTTCAGCATGCATAAGATCAGGCTTTTTATAGGGTTCTAGCACTTCCAGATATCCATTTTTCATAGAGTCTCTTTCCTGCGGGTGAGTCTCCAGGTACTGATAGCTTAAGTAGGCCATACGTGCATACGGTCGAAGGAGATCATCATAAAAGGGTTGAGTAGTATTTCTCAAGATTTCATTTTCAGTAGCTGGTATAGCAGCTTCCTTAGCCCATGCTAAAAAGGCTGGATTGTAGTGAGCAAAGTCTGTAGGATGAGAATTGAACTTTGTAGTGTGAGGACCACTTAGGAAAACAGGAACCGGACTTAAAGTTCTCAACTTAGGTAAGTCCATCAAAAGTTTAAGTTGGTCCAAAAGATCTGCCAAACCATATCCCCGTTTAAACAAAGTCCCTAATTTCCAGCTGGCTGCAATCATCTCGTCTACCGTTCTTTGCTGGGCAAGCTGAGCTTCATTAGCAGAACGTAAGGCGCTAGCTTTGGCTGAGTCTGCTTCTTCTAATGCCAAGAGGGCTTCCTGCTCCTTCTTTTGGGCCAGTTCTGCCGCCAAACGGGCATCTTCTGCAGAGTTCGTAGCTACTACCCCTTGCCATATAGCCACGCCTGAGATGGCAAGAAGGACAGCGATCACTCCAGCAATGAGTAGGTTCCGATTTCTATGATTCTTCCTTCTCAGCTGCATGCTGGTTTTCACAAAGGTTTCCTCCTGGGCATTAAAGCTGTGCTCTCCATCTGCCATATCAGCATATAGCACGCCTAATCTTGGGTCTTCATTCCACAGATATTTTTTGGCTTCCTTCTCATTCTCTTCCACAGATCGGAAGTCATTCACAGCCAAATGTAGTTTGTATAAAAGGCTCAACTTCCCTTCTCCCAGCGCCTTAATCCATTCCCACAACCTACTCCAGGCCCTGACCAGGGCATCATGAGAAGGTTCATAATAGGTTCTCTCCTGTTTATCCCGTCCACTACTGATCAGGCGGGCATCCACCAACATATCTGCTACTTGCTGTATGCGATCTGTTTCATCCTGACTGCTGAAAATGAGATCTTCTGCCATGACTCTTCTACTGGCCAATTCTCCTCCTTCCAGAGAGACCATCCTTAGCATGAGGGCACGCATACTATCTTGTTGTCCCTGATCCAGGCTTTCGTACATACTATTGGCCCGAGTCCTAAGCGCCCCTATCACCCCACCCAACTTTTCATAATCCTCTTCTATGAAGGCCCTATTGGTTCTGCCAGAATTGACATAAGCATGGTAAAGTTCGCTGAGCGTAAATGAGAGCAGAGGTAATGCACCCGGTGCTTGATTCACTGCATCCACCAGTTTGTCTACCAGAGAGTCCGGTTCAAAGAATAGCACCTCCTGTATGGTAGGCTTAATGATCACTTCTCTTAACTCGTCCTGATTGAAGGCCGGAACTATGTATCTACCTGCTTGCCAATAGTCCTTCAGGCCTGCTTCTTCAAATTGAGGTTCAAAGTCAGATCTGATGCTGATGATGATATGCAGCTTTGGATGTGCTTTTATCCACGCTACCAACTGAGCTTCAAATACCCCCCAATCCTCCTCGCGCAAGCATTGAGTGATAAGTTCTTCATACTGATCTATGATGAGCAGGTTATCTGTATCTTTTTTGAGAATAGTCTGTATATCCGGCACTTCCGACTGTAACATTTCCTTGGGCTCTTTGCCAGGCCTGATAACCGGAAGAATATTCCATCCATTCTCACGCAACTGAGGGATGAGGCCAGCCTTAATGACTGAGGACTTCCCTGTTCCTGAAGCACCACTTACTACTACCAGGGGTCTGACATGTATGAGCTGGTCCAGGGCTTCAATGACCCTATCTCTTCCGTAAAACAGATTGTGATCTGACTCATTATAGGATTTCAATCCCATGAAGGGATTCCTGTCAGGAATAGGCGGAAGGTTTTGTGGGTGTCTGGGATGAAAAAATATGTACTGCCCCTTATCATGTTTTTGGAGAGAAAACATGGAAGGGGATTGTCGTTGCTCATTCTCCATGGTTTCATCCTCTACCCTATCACGTAGATAGGTGTACAGTTCAGTGGCTGTGATGACCCCATCTCCTCTATTCTTGGGGATGGTATCACCTTCTCCATCCAGTCCATCCAATAAGGCCCTGGCGAAGGGGGAATGTTCTGCCCCATCTTCATTTCTAAATCCTAGGGTTCTATCTGTCAGAATATCCACCGCTTTCTGGTCTGCAGCTGAAGAGGTAATCACCTGCCAGGCAGGGTCCTGTGCGTACTGGTAAAAGCGCTGCTCATAAATGATACCTGGTAGGTCAAAGATGACGTCTCTAAATCCGGTAGACCATTTGAAAGCTCCGGCAAAGCAGCAATCCAAAATGAGAATTCCATGCTGACAGGGAAGGTTAGCGCAGGACTGATGGAGTAGCTCCATAGATATCAGAGATTCCCTGTCGCCGGGCTTAGCATCAGCCGGCACCAGATAGCCCTTGGGGTCATCATCCGAGTTAAGGGCAATTCCATGACCTGCGAAGTAAAAGAGCACCCTGTCATTCGCACCTACCTTCTCAGGGAAGTCTTTCTCAAAAAGCTTCATCATCTCCTTCTGAGTAGCATCCAATAGTGGTGGGTGGACTTCGTAGCCGTGATCTTCAGTGAGCTTTTTTGCCAACGCTTCTGCATCATTGACGGCGGTAGAAAGGGTGGAAACATGCTTATAGGCATTGATGCCTATGATGAAGGCATGGCTCTTCTCGAAAGGTAACTTAGGGTGCGTTTTCATGGCTGTTTCGTATGTTAGGCTTATACCATATTACATAATTTTTATGAAATGGGTATTTACGAGCAAATCACATTTGGTTGATAATAAGGAGATTGAGACCAAATAAAGTATCCCAAAGACCCAAGCATGGTCTTGTCAGTTCAACTCTTTGACGATAAATCATGTATTCATCACCCCATCCAATATAAAGATGGGAGACTTTTCTGTCAGGGAAGGGAAATCTCGAAGAAACAGGTTGACGGCCTCCTTTTTGGTAGACCGACAACCCTTTGTATCAGCGACTGATTATGGCTTCTTGAACATGACTTTGAAGGTAATAGCATACCAGTCATCCTCTACCATCTTAGGCTTACGTGCAAATACCATGTCTCTGGTAGGCCCCAGCTTTTGCTGCTGTAGCAATTCATACTGAAGCTGCTCAGTGGTTACGATTAGCTTGAAGTAGGAAGTGGCTTCATCATCCGCCCTGGACATCCCCCAGCCTTTATCTTCCGTCAGCATGGGTTTCACAATCCTGCTGATGTCCTGACCAGCGAACTCCTTAGGATCGTAAGGGAGTACCTGCTCATAAGAAGTGATGCTGTAATCCTTTCTCAAGTGGAAGAGGTAGGGATATAACTTCTGCTTCACATTTTTGAAGATCACCTTGGGCTTAAAGAAGGCACCTATGATTTCC
>JBCBKZ010000388.1:0-5547 GCA_038520955.1 Bacteroidota bacterium
TGCTTCTTCACGCTATGATGGCGTAGAGAAGCATTGGTCTTATACAGAGAGAATATCTCTTCTATATTCATTCCTTCATCAGGTTCGTAATCTGTGATTACTACCTCCGCATCATCTTTCAGGTAGATCCAGATCTTATCACCATTACAGTAGATCTGCTGATCTTCCAGGTCAATCACATACTTGTTGGAACGCTTCAGCTTGAAGTTTCCGGACTTCTGCACACCTTGGCGCATAGTCTCTTTGCTCATGGAGGGATTGCTGATCCCATAAGTAAAGTTTCCAGACAAATCTTTCACAGACTCAAATCTGGATTCAAAATCATTCAGTACCTTCTGGGCCCTACCATCCTGCCAGTAAAACCCCATCTGGAAGAAAGCTCCCAGAACCAGTCCCAGACTTAGAACAATTCCGTATTTTTTCATAGTATCTCTTGTTTTATCGATAATTTTCCAAAATTCGTTCCAATTCCGTTTCATCCGCAATCAGAACGTCTCTGGCTTTACTCCCAGAGTGAGGTCCAACAATATTGGCGCGTTCAAGCTGATCTATAATTCTTCCTGCCCGGTTGTACCCAAGCTTCATTTTTCGCTGAATCAGGGAGGCAGACCCTATCTGATACCTTACTATTAACCTTGCAGCCTCCTCAAAGTTCTTATCTCTCTCAAAATCATCATCATCTCCATCATCAAAGTCGTCTCCTTCTACAGGAGTCTCTGGTAAGTGATAAGGTTGCGGATAGCCTCTTTGGCTAGAAATAAATTCTGTAACCCTTTCTACTTCAGGCGTATCTATGAATGCATTCTGTATACGAATTAGGTCACTTCCCGTAGATAAAAGCAAGTCTCCCCGTCCAATTAACTGGTCAGCCCCATTGGCATCCAGGATGGTTCTGGAGTCTACCTTGGAGATTACCCTGTAAGACATACGTGCAGGGAAGTTCGCCTTGATGATACCCGTAATGATGTTCACTGATGGACGCTGGGTGGCTACTACCAGATGTATCCCTACTGCCCTCGCAAGCTGAGCTAGTCTGGCAATGGGCATCTCCACTTCCTTCCCGGCAATCATCATCATATCCGCCAACTCATCTATGACCAGAATGATGTATGGCATATACCTGTGCCCCTTCTTAGGATTCAGTTTACGCTCCACAAACTTCTGGTTGTATTCTTTCAGGTTACGTACCCTTGCCTGCTTCAGCCTGTCATAGCGCTCATCCATCTCTATACACAGACTCTTCAATACACGCACAGCATCCCTCACATCCGTAACTATAGGCTCTTCCAAATCAGGAAGGGTAGCCAGGAAGTGATGAGAAATGTTATGGTATAAGCTCATCTCCACCTTCTTAGGGTCAATGAGCACAAACTTCACTTCTGAAGGATGTTTCTTATATAATAGAGAGGTGATAACGGTATTTAACCCTACAGACTTACCCTGACCAGTAGCACCTGCTATCAACAAGTGCGGCATTTTTGCCAGGTCTGCGATGAAGACCTCATTGGAGATGGTTCTTCCTATGGCTATAGGGAGGGCAGCTTTAGTCGTTTGGAACTTAGCCGTTTGAAGCACTCCTCTCAAAGAAACTATCTCTGCAGTGGAGTTAGGGACTTCTATCCCTATGGTGCCTTTTCCAGGTATAGGGGCAATGATCCTGATCCCCAAGGCTGCCAAACTAAGGGCGATATCATCTTCCAGATTCCTGATTTTGGATATACGTACACCTGGTACAGGCACTATCTCATACAAGGTAACGGTAGGACCTATGGTGGCCTTGATGTTGGAGATCTCTATGCCGTAGTTCGCCAGCGTATCAACAATCTTATTTTTGTTACTGACTACCTCTTCCCGGCTTACTTCTCTGTTTCTTCCATAGCCATGGTCATCCAGCAATTCCAGGTTGGGTGGATTAAAGTCCGAAAGCTCCTTGGTAGGATCGTACTCCTCCCAATTGATGACTTCTTCTATTTGGGCATTCTCCTGGTCTTCAAGGGGAACTATCTTTTCTGTTTTTCCTTCCTCTCCTACTACTTTTCCAATATTGTCATCTCCTAAACGCTCAAACTCCTTCACACTTGGAGAACTAGCCATAGGAGGAGTTACTGCAGCTTTTTCCTCCTGAGTAGAATCAAGTATGGTAAACTCAGGCTCTGCCTGATCATTTGACGGTTTAGTAGAAGCTTTTTTCAGGGGCGTAGGTCCTACCTCCAGGCTTATCTGCTGACCGGGTTCAGTAGATTCCTCTGGCTTGAGGCCATTAGTCATACTCCCTTCTTTTACCGGAGAATTGCCAGTAGACTTCTTAGGCTGATTAGCAGGTCTTTTTCGCGTGCTTTTTCCATTTCCTCCCAGCTTACCGGGTAGACCAAAGCTTACATTTCCAGCTCTGACATCTTTCAGTTTGGAAATGATCTCAGTGGCCCTAACCTCCGCTCTGTACTTAAGTACCAGGAAGATCACGATTACAAAGACCAATAATAACGCTATTCCGACTACTCCCAGGTTAGGTTGGAGTGTTTTGACAATGGCATAACCGACGCCACCCCCGTAGTGGAAGCTGTTAGCTCTGGGAATGCCACTATTCATGAGGTCTAGTACAAATGAAAGGAAAGTAGAACCCCATAAGACTAGCAGGGTAACGTACCCAAGCACTCTTCTGGCTTGTGCGTAGAAATTGTCTTCCAACAATACAAAGCCCAGGAAGGCTCCATACAATGGAATCACCAAACCAAAAATACCGAAGCCCTTATAGATAAGGGTATTCGCTATGATGGCTCCCAGTTTTCCTAAGAGGTTTTTGACAGCGGTTGCAGGTTGTCTTCCTGACTCCACCAAAGATTGGTCGGCATTACCACTGAAGTAGTAGGATACACATGCTACAAAAGAGAGAATACTGACAAAGAGAAGTATCCAGCCCAGAGCACGCCTCCATTGTTCACGGGTCTCTTCATCATTACGGGCAGCAGATATCTGACCGAATAACCAGGAGAGTGCTCCTTGTGATTTTTTCTTTCCGGACTTCTTCCGGCTTCTTGATTTGGGTTTATTTGTCGCCACAGAAATTTCAGCTCCTTAACAAGCGCTCGGCAGAAAGACTCTTAGTATATCGTTTCTGCCAGCTTAGGTTATGTGTTCTCTTTCTCTCTCCCTACAAGCTTATGTTCGGATAACTCATAGATTAGGTTACCCACATGTAAAGGTATACATGATTTTGCATACATTAAAGCTTGCCCCCCGCTTTCCTATAGTAAGAACGCTTGTCAGGACTTCTTTAACACCTTATGTATGCTAATTCCGTTCTCAAATCTAAGGACCAGGGTATAGAGTCCTTCGCTCCATAACTGAGTCTCTATTCTGTTCTGGTTCTGTTGAGGATTAGGCATTTTCATACGTCTTCCCATTAAGTCATACACAAGTATTTCTTTTAATGGTCCATTAGATGCTGCCCATGAAAGTTGAATCTCTTCTCTAAACGGATTAGGGAATACTTTCACCGAACCAGCTGTTAGTTCGTTCTCAAGTGAGGTCGCAATAAAGCCTATGCTGGAAGAATTCTCAGACCTACAGTCAGTCTCCCTTCCTACGGCTACAGCATAATATTCTCCAGATCTTTCCAGTAAGAATGTACTCCCTGTTCCTACCAAACTATCTTCCTGGTTAAACCACTCATATTGCAGTTCCTCCTGTGGACTTACTACCATCAGGAGACTATCTCCATCAAAACTTATTTGAGGAATATTTACCCCAATCTTTTCTACAAATAGGGTATTTGAAGAAGCCACACAGAGACTTCCAGAACTGATAGCTTCCACTCTGTAAAAACCTGCTTCCTTCACCCAAAGTTCCGGGCTGAATCCACGCTCAAACGTACTATTATTTCTAAACCATCTGAGAGAGTCCTGGCTTTCTGTCATGAGGAGCAAGCTATCTCCTTCACAGAAAATCGTATCAGAAACCATCAAGAAAGGTGTTTCTGGTGGCGCATTAATGGTGATAGTATCTGAGCAGGCAAACTGACTTACTGGATTTAGGATCTCCAATCTTATCCTTAAATCTCCGTTGGTCGCCTCAAAGATAGGTTCCAGTGGAGGCACCTGAAAGAATATCCCTTCTCCCTGTCCGCCACATTCTGCATCTCCCAGGAGATCATCATCAAACACTTCCAGCTCCCACAAACCGGAATCCAGCACTATCTGGGGGAGTTCCATATCCAAGGGGAGATCATCACCAGAATTTTCTCTTATGCTACTTTCAAAGACCAGCTCATCATTGGGGTTTCTTAATCGCCAGTAGAGGTCAGCCGAATTAAACAGATCTGTACAATCTACTCCCAACAGAGTAGCACCATTCAGAATATAACCGGTAGTATCTACTACTGCCTGATAATTCAATACATACTCTCCTGGCTCAGCCAGTGTTAAGGCAGGAAGGGTTTCATTATTGGATCTGAAGAAAGAACCGGAAGGTCCATCTATGTTCCAATCTATGCTCACACCTGTACCATCAGGCAGGTCCAAAATAGAACTGATATTTAAATCGGCAGGGGCACAAGCGCCAGAAAGTTGGTATTCAAAGCAGTCGGTTTCCAGTTCACATCCTCCTACTCTGAATGGAATCTCAAATACACCCTCATTATCTCCCACCAGTTCCAGATTAGCTACAATGAGTACTTCTACCAGATATTCTCCAGGAATAGAAGGTGTTCCGAAAAAGGAAACGCAGCCTAGTGTATCTGGATCAGGATTATCAGGAGAAACATCATACTTGCAATCTCCTCCTATGCTACATTCCCAGCTAACTCCAGCAGGTAAGCCTTGTACATCTGTAATGGTAAATGAGTTGAAGGGAATGGTAATATTAGTTCCGGCTACACGAGTAGTAGTATCTCTTGGAAGTAGAAATGAGATCGCGTCTTCATATGGTTGGCAGGCCGCTGCGTCTGAAAGTGTGTCAGGAAATATCTCCCCGTCCCCAGGTTGAGGCATGCCGGGAATACATTGTGCGATAAGTTCTATGGAAAAAAAAGTGAATACGAAGGACAGAATAATTCGGTTAAGCAAGGGATAATACATGTGGATAAGAATTAGGATTGTGAGAATATAACTGGGGATTCCCTTTCCTTATTTTATTTCCCCAGCACTTGCTGCTTCAATTTTTCTGCCTCATCAGGTGCAGAAAGCCCTTTTACCAACTTTTTGGCAAAACTAGGCCCTTCATACACAAAGCCTGAATACACCTGAATCAGGCTGGCTCCAGCTTCCATATGTGAGCGGGCATCTTCTTTATCCATGATACCTCCTACACCTATGATAGCAAGCTTGCCCTCAGTGCGTTGATGAATATAATTAATGACTTCTCTGGAGCGCATGGTTAGGGGTTTGCCGGAAAGCCCTCCCTTGCCTATCTGAAGTATGCGGTTTTTGCCTGCACGTAGATTATCTCGTCTGATGGTGGTGTTGGTGGCAATAAGGCCGGAAAGTGAAGTGGTCTCGGCTACTTCCAGAATATCATCTATTTCATCATAACTAAGATCTGGCGCAATTT
>JBCBKZ010000389.1:0-5524 GCA_038520955.1 Bacteroidota bacterium
TATCACTGTTTTCCTGGATCTTAATGGATAGCAGTTGCTTCTGATAATTCCACTCATACACAGCCGAGTGCACATCCAGGCCTTCGTAACATTGAAGCCTGATAAGATCTGTACCCAGAATTCTAGCCAGCACATTAGCGACTTCTGTTTTCCCTACACCGGGTTCGCCCTCCAGAAGGAGAGGTTTCTCCAGCTTAAGAGTGAGAAATAGCATGGTAGCCAGTTCTTCCTCGGCTACGTACCCTACTTTATCCAGAGCCTCTATTACTGACTGACTGTCCGCGAAAGATTTATCCATATAGTATCAAGCTTCTTCTTCGGCTTCAGTTTCGGTTTCTCCCTTCTTGCCTTTGAACATACCTGAGAATTTCTCCTTTACCACTGCTCCCATAAGAGAACCTGCATTCAAGGTGTTATCTCCATCTCCTTCTTCACCAGCATCTCCTCCTTCTCCCGAAAGTTCCTCTTGCAGGTTTCCAATGAACTGCTTAAAGATCTGATCACTAACATCATTGATGAGGCGAGAACCGAATTGGGCGATTTTTCCCATGATGGTTACATTCATGGTGAAATTGACAGTGGTTTGTCCGCCTTCTTCTGCGGCATTTCCCTCCATCAGCATTTCCGCACTTCCTTTTCCTTTGGAATCGAGGCCTTTTCCATACAGCACCATTTTCCTGGCGGCATTATCTAACTCTTGAATCTCAATATCTCCACTGTAAGCGGCTTTGATGGGGCCGAATTTTAGGGATACCTGCCCCTTATAATTTTGGTCATCTATCTTCTCTGTAACAGAAGCCCCCGGTACGCAAGTTACTACCTCAGCAGGATTACTGATAAAGGCCCAAACCTTATCAATGGACTGTTCTATGGAGAATGTTTTTTCTATGGTTGTCTTCATTTTCTGTAGGTTTTTAAACAGGAGGGAAGTGCCAGCCGGAGCATTGCACCGATCTGACACTTCTTTCCAAGTAATTACAATTATGCTACTCCTTTTTCTCTTAGGATCTTCCACACCTTATAAGGGGTGATAGGAATATCCAGATGAGTAATCCCTAATGGAGATAAGGCATCTACAATAGCATTGGCGATAGCCGGTGGAGCTCCTACCGTAGGAGACTCCCCTACCCCCTTCGCACCAATAGGATGGTGTGGAGAAGGGGTAATTGTATGCCCGGTTTCCCAGTTGGGAGACTCCACAGCCGTAGGTACCAAATAGTCCATCAGTGTTCCATTCAGGATGTTACCATCCTCATCATAGATAAGTGACTCATACATAGCTGGGGCTAATCCCTGGGTAAGTCCTCCGTGAACCTGTCCCTGAACAATCATAGGATTAATGATATGCCCACAGTCATCAATGGCCACAAAGCGTCTGATATCAATCTCTCCCGTTTCTTTATCTATGTCTACTACACAGATGTATGCTCCAGAAGGGAAAGTTAGGTTAGGTGGGTCGTAATAATGCGTAGCCTCGAATCCAGCTTCCATCCCCTGAGGGTGGTTTGTATAAGCCGCGAAAACAAGTTCCTGAATAGTTTTAGCCTTTTCCGGAGCTCCTTTTACAAAGAACTTTCCAGGCTCCCATTCAAGGTCATCTTCACTCACTTCCAATAAGTAAGCCGCTATTTTTCTAGCTTTATCTCTAAGTTTCCTGGCAGCCATGGCAGCAGCAGCACCCGCTGTAGGGGTAGATCTACTGGCATAAGTTCCCAGTCCGTAAGGAGCAGTATCCGTATCTCCTTCTTCTACCTGAATATGTTCGGCAGGGATCCCTAACTCCTCCGCAACAATCTGTGCGTAGGTAGTTTCATGTCCCTGGCCCTGAGACTTGGTTCCAAATCTGGCAATGGCTTTACCAGTAGGGTGAACGCGGATCTCAGCACTATCAAACATTTTGATTCCCAGGATATCAAAATCCTTAGAAGGTCCCGCTCCTACGATCTCCGTGAAGGTAGAAATCCCTATCCCCATGAATTCTCCTCTTTCTCTCTTTTCAGCCTGCTCTTTTCTGAGGGCGTCATAGTCCAATACTTCCATGGCTTTTAATAAGCCTGCGTGATAATCTCCGCTATCATACTCCCATCCTGTTGGAGATTTCCATGGAAATTCCTCCTTCTTGATGAAGTTTTCAAGACGGAGCTGGGCTGGGTCTTTTCCTACTTTTCTGGCAAACTCATCTGTGATACGCTCAATGGCGTGTACGGCCTCCGTTACACGGAAAGAACAACGGTAAGCAACACCCCCTGGTGGTTTGTTGGTATACACCGCATCAGCTTCCATGTAGGATTTGTTGTAGTTGTAAGAACCCGTTCCGATGGAGAATAATCCGGTAGGATACTTAGAAGGGTTAGCAGCAGCATCAGTATATCCATGGTCTGCAACTACTTTGAATCGGGTAGCCAGGATTTTTCCGTCCTTGGTTCCGGCCATTTCCGCTGTGATGTGATAATCTCTGGCAAAGGAGTCAGCCTGAAGATTTTCAGATCTGTCTTCTATCCACTTCACAGGCTTACCTATAAGGAAGGACGCTGCGATGGCAATAACATAACCTGGATAGACAGGCACCTTACCACCAAATCCTCCTCCAATATCTGGAGAGATCACTCTTACTTTCTCTTCTGTCAGGCCTACATGACCTGCCACCAGGGCTATTACCGTCCGTATAGCGTGAGGGGCCTGCGTAGTCATGTACATGGTGAGATGATTGTCCACCTTGTCATAGTCTGCCACACATCCACAGGTCTCAATAGAGGCTACGTGTATACGGGGGATGTGCATATTCTCTTTCACCACTACCTCAGCACCATCAAATACTTCATCCGTACCTTCTTTATCTCCCACTTCCCAGTGCCAGATATGGTTACTGTCCTGTCCTTCTTTATCTGTTCTCAGGACCGGGGCGTCCTTTTCCAGCGCTTTGAAGGGATCTATCACAGGCTTCATGATGTCATACTCCACTTCTACGGCTTCTACCCCATCAGCGGCGATGTACCTTTCCGTAGCGATTACGGCGGCCACTTCCTGGGCCTGATACATAACTGTATCTACAGGCAGTACCATTTGTGTATCTGACATCAGGGTTGGCATCCAGTGCAGGTTGTACTGCTCAAGATCTTTCCCTGTAACTACGGCCAGTACTCCAGGAATGGCTAGTGCCTTTTCCTTATTAATATTTTTAATTTTTGCATAAGCATAAGGGCTACGCACGATATCCATATAAAGCATGCCAGGCAGCTTGATATCATCTACATAGTTTCCTTTGCCCTGCACGAAACGGTTGTCCTCCTTACGTTTCATGGAGTGACCCATTCCGCAGATTTCTTTCGAAGTTTTACGCTGTATCATTGGGCGTGAATATTTTTTGTTATGATTTTGTTGTCAGGGAGTCCAGTTTACACAGACTCTGATAAAAAGAGAGTTTATACAAACTCGGGTTCAGTAGAAGGAAGTTCTTCCCCTCTGATCTTGGCACCGGCATACTGGATCGCCTTCACGATGTTATTGTAGCCTGTACAGCGACATAGATTTCCTGAGATACCCCATCTGATTTCTTCTTCCGTAGGATTAGGATTATTCTCCAGTAATTCTACTGCTCTCATCATCATACCGGGCGTACAGAATCCACAGTGCAATCCGTGGTTCTCCTTGAATCCTTCCTGTAACGGATGCATTTCTCCCTCCGGAGCCAGACCTTCTACGGTAGTAATTTCTTTTCCATTGGCCTGAACAGCCAGCATGGTACAGGACTTAATAGACTTTCCATCTACAAGGACGGTACAGGCACCACAGTTAGAGGTATCACAACCTATGTGCGTACCTGTCATATCCAGGTTTTCTCTGATGAGATGCACCAGCAGTAGCCTAGGCTCTACTTCCATGGAATGCTCTGCTCCGTTTATTTTTACTGTTATTTCTTTATTAGCCATCGTTAAAAGTGTTTTGTATAATCTGTTATATCTATTTCTCAGAAAAGAACATCTGTTTAGGAAGCCCTTTCTATGGCCTTCTTAATCATTCTCTTAACCAGTACTGCTACCATAGCTCGCTTATACTCCTCATCTCCTCTTAGGTCCTCAGAAGGTTCACAGTCTTCTCCTGCCATTTGAGCTGCCTGGGCAATTAGCTCATCTGTAACTTTCTGTCCTTTCAGGGCAGCCTCAGAACGAGCGGCACGTACAGGCACAGGGCTTACATTGGTCAGACCAATACCGATATCCACACAGGTATCTCCATCCATGGTAATCTGAACAGCGGCACCGGCGGTAGCATAGTCTCCTACCTTTCTTTCCAGTTTGTGGTAAGCATTTCCAGTACCTGACGCAGGCAAAGGAATCTGAATTTCCGTCAGGATCTCTCCATGCTCAAGAGCTGTCATGTAAAATCCATGGAAGAATTCGTCAATAGAGATGGTTCGCTGGCCGTCTTTTCCGGTAGCCACCACTGAAGCGTTCAGGGCAAGCATAACAGCAGGGTGGTCATTAGCAGCATCACCGTGGGCAAGGTTCCCTCCTATGGTACCCATATTACGTACCTGTGGATCAGCGATCAGCTTAGTGACATCCTGAAAAATACGGAAGCCGTTTTGGGCGGCGTAAGAATGTTCCAGTTCTGATTCACGGGTAAGTCCACCGATCTTCAACATACCGCCTTCTTCCTTTACATAAGCAAGTCCAGGAATGTTGTTAATGTCAACGAGGAACTCAGGTTCTGCAAATCGTAGCTTCATCATAGGAATGAGGCTATGACCACCTGAGAGAATCTTAGCTTCATCCCCATGCTCGTGTAGAAGCGCGATAGCTTCTTCAAGCGTGTTAGGAGCAGCATACTCAAAAGTAGCAGGAATCATAATTTAACTTGGTAATTAAGTATTTAAAAAGACGTATATATGTCAAATCACATATAATCAATATTAGATATTTCCTTTCAAGGAATTCAGTACAGTCCTTCTCCCCTCCATAGCCGGTAATATTTATACCTTTTTCAAGCTCAACTGCAGTTTGGCCCATCCAGGAGATAGATACTTTCTCACAAAATGAAGAAGGCTTCCATTATACCAGGCTCCCAGGAATAGGGTAACACAGCCCAAATAGTAGATCAGATGATTCCATTCTACCAGCTGAGTATATACTAACATGCTGCTAGCCAATAAGATAATACCAGCAGCTATTATTGTCTTTCGACCTTTGTAATTGATCAGTACAGTGGTAAGGGTAACAAGCGCGAGACCTACAGAGATCCACAGAGCCCAGTGAGTATAGGTGCTATCCATGCTTGTAGCTCCACACATGGTAATGGTGGAGGTATAGGTTAACACACAGAATGGGCACTTGGGAATTAGTGCCACAAGGATTACGTTAAAAGTGTTCCAGGGACTCCCTTTTACTGTAGGGGAACCCTTAGAAAGACACCCACAGGCTCGTTCCAGAGGCGAGGCGTACTGCGCTCTTTAGGCTACGGGTGGGCTGTAGATGAGTGGGATGGGAGATGCTAATAGTCAGTAAATTCTTGGAAAATGGACGGG
>JBCBKZ010000038.1:0-15548 GCA_038520955.1 Bacteroidota bacterium
CCATGAGAAAATTAAGGTTCAGACGAGAAATGAAAGGAAAAAAGAATCAATCTTGATAATTTTTCGATGCAACTAGCATTCAGACATACCTCTATTTCTTACCGATTCAGGCGCAGCCGCTAAGCCTGACACCGACTTATTGATTCTTTTTTCCTTTCATTTCTCGTCTGAACCTTAATTTTCTCATGGACATTCATGTTTTGGTAGCTGAACAACAGCACCTCCCCTATGCAGAAGAAATCTGCTTTGTGATAGAAGAAGCGGCTAAAGCGCGTGGGACAGGTATCGCCAAAAGAGAACCGGAATACATTCGTACCAAGATCAATGAAGGGAAAGCCGTCATCGCCTTGGTGAATGATCAGTTTGCGGGTTTTTGCTACATAGAAACCTGGGGGCACGACAAATATGTGGCCAACTCAGGCCTTATCGTCTCACCCAACTTCCGCAAACTTGGCCTCGCAAAAAAGATTAAGCGCAAAGCCTTCGAACTATCCCGGCAAAAGTATCCTAATTCTAAACTGTTTGGTATTACCACCTCTCTGGCGGTCATGAAGATCAACTCAGAACTGGGATATAAACCCGTCACCTTCTCAGAACTGACCACAGATGAGACCTTCTGGAACGGCTGTCAAAGCTGCCCCAACTATGATATACTCACACGTAATGAGCGAAAGCTCTGCCTGTGTACAGGTATGCTATATGATCCCGAGAAAGAAGAGGCCAAAGCAGCTGTCATACCTGAGAAAAAAGAAAATAGTCTCAACGAAAGGTGGGAGCGATACAAAAAGCACCTCAGAAAGAGGAGGGCCAATACCCTTCTTCAGAAGATCAAACAAAATCTCTTTTCCAAAGACATTGATAAAGTTTAACCCATGTCAAAAAAAGTAGTCTTAGCCTTTAGTGGCGGTCTGGACACTACCTATTGTGCCATTTACCTAAGAGAAGAACTTGGGTTAGAAGTGCATACCGCCATCGTAAATACGGGAGGATTCTCTGCCGAGGAACTCAAACACACGGAAGAAAGAGCCTATATGCTAGGCGCCAAAAGTCATACTACCCTGGATAAGGTTCAGCACTATTATCAGGACTGTGTGCGGTACCTGATTTATGGGAACATTCTCAAGAATAACACTTACCCCCTTTCTGTAAGTGCAGAAAGGGCCTTTCAGGCAGTTGCCATAGCCCAGTATGCCAAAGAGATAGGGGCGGAGTCCATAGCTCACGGAAGTACAGGAGCCGGAAATGATCAGGTACGCTTCGATCTGGCATTCGATATTATGGCCCCGGGCGTGAAGGTGATTACACCCATACGCGATCAAAAGCTATCACGCGAGGCGGAGGTCGAATACTTGAAGGCACATGGCGTAGACCTTGCATGGGAGAAAGCCCAATATTCCATCAACAAAGGCTTATGGGGCACCAGCGTAGGAGGAAAAGAAACTCTAAATTCCTGGGACTATCTGCCAGAGGAGGCCTATCCCACTCAGTTAAGCAAGAAAGAAGAAGCTATTCATACGCTTCACTTTGAGAAGGGAGAACTGAAGGGGATAGACGGTAAGATATTTGAGAAGGCAGTGGACGCCATCCAACAGTTGGAAGAAATAGCCCAGCCTTACGGTGTAGGAAGAGATACACATGTGGGAGATACCATCATCGGCATTAAGGGAAGAGTAGGCTTTGAGGCGGCAGCTCCACTCATCATCATTAAGGCACATCATCTATTGGAAAAACATGTACTTACCAAATGGCAGCAATACTGGAAGGAGCAGCTAGCCAACTGGTACGGTATGCTCCTGCACGAAGGCCAGTTCCTGGAGCCAGTTATGAGAAACATTGAAGTCTTTCTGGAAGACACTCAGGAGCGAGTAACGGGAAAGGTGCAACTAAGATTACAGCCCTACAGATTCGAGATACTGGGCATAGAATCAGAATATGACATGATGTCAGCTAAATTTGGGACTTATGGGGAGATGAACCGTGAATGGTCGGGTGAGGATGTGAAAGGATTTACTAAAATCCTGGGCATCTCCAGTAAACTTCACGCAATGTTGGAAAAGTCATGATCAAGGCAGGAATCATAGGAGGTGCTGGCTACACTGCCGGGGAATTATTCAGAATCCTCCTCAACCATCCCGAGGTAGAGATAGCCTTTGCTACCAGCAACAGCCAGGAAGGAAAAGCCATCTCGGATATACACGCCGACTTGCTGGGAGAGACAGACTTAGTCTTTGTCAAATCTCCTTCTGCAAAAGTAAATGTTCTCTTCCTCTGCGGAGGGCATGGCATGAGCAGCACCTTCCTAAAGGATTTTGAGGTACCGGAAGGAACCAAAATCGTTGACCTGAGTAGAGATTTCCGCCTCAAGCCGGATAACCAGGGCTTTGTTTATGGTCTTCCGGAACTCAATAGAGAAGAAATCCGATCTACCGATAAACTGGCCAATCCGGGCTGTTTTGCGACATGTATACAGCTAGCCCTACTTCCTCTAGCTAAAGCTGGCAAGCTTCCTAAGGAGGTACATTTACATGGCATCACAGGTGCTACCGGAGCCGGGCAAAAGCCTGTCTCCACCACGCACTTTAGCTGGAGAAATAACAACCTCTCTACCTATAAGGCTTTCTCCCATCAACATTTGGGGGAAATCCACCAATCTGTGAAGCAGCTAAACCCAGGAAACGGGACTCAGATCAATTTCATTCCTATGAGAGGAGACTTCCCCAGAGGAATATTTATCTCCGCCTATATGGATTTTGAAGGAGAACTGGAAGAAGCTGAATCACTATTCTCTGATTTCTATGAAGGGCATCCTTTTACCCATTTGACCTCGACTAATCCCCACTTGAAACAGGTGGTCAATACCAATAAAGCCATTCTCCATCTGGAAAAGCATGGGAAAAAATTGCTGATCATAAGCATGCTGGATAACCTGCTAAAAGGTGCTTCCGGCCAGGCGGTTCAAAACATGAACCTCATGTTTGGCTTTCCTGAAGTATTAGGTCTCAAACTTAAAGCGCTAGCATTCTGATATGGACTTATTTAACGTATACCCCGTTTTTGACATAGAGCCCGTAAAGGCAGAAGGTGCCTGGTTATGGGACAAGGCAGGTACCAAATACCTGGACCTGTACGGCGGTCATGCCGTCATCTCCATAGGACATACCCATCCACATTTTGTTTCCAGGATAGAGGAGCAGCTGAAGAAATTGGCCTTCTATTCTAACTCCGTGCAGAATGGCCTTCAGAAAGAGCTGGCTGCCAAGTTGGGAGAACTTTCTGGTTATGAGGACCATTCTCTCTTTCTGTGTAACTCTGGCGCTGAAGCTATAGAGAATGCATTGAAACTAGCCTCTTTCCATACTGGGAGAAAGAAAGTACTCGCCATTACCAGGGCCTTTCATGGTAGGACGGCAGGAGCAGTGGCTATAACCCATAATCCCAAAATTCAGGCACCCGTAAATGATGTTTCCCATGTCAGTTTTATAGACATGAATGATGAGGCCGCATTGGAAGAACACCTAAAAACTGGAGAATACTGTGCCTTCATCATTGAGAGTATTCAAGGAGTGGGAGGAATCCATCTAGCTAGTGAAAGTTTTCTTCAATCTGCCCGTAAACTGTGCAGCCAACACGGCAGCATGTTCATAGCAGATGAAATTCAGGCTGGATTTGGACGCTCAGGAAAATTCTTCTCCCACCAACATGCTGGCATAGAAGCTGATCTCATCACCATGGCGAAAGGCATGGGAAATGGCTTCCCTGTGGGAGGCGTACTCATCAGTCCAGTCTTTGAGAGCTGGTTTGGGATGCTGGGGACTACCTTCGGTGGAAACCACCTTGCCTGTGCTGCTACACTGGCAGTTCTGGAAGTTCTGGAGAAAGATGAGTTAGTGCATAATGCGGCTAAGCTGGGAAAGAAGTGGATGAAAGAGTTAGCAGAGATTCCAGGCATAGTAGAAGTCCGTGGAAAAGGATTAATGATAGGGCTGGAATTAGCTTCCCCTGCCAAGCCTATCCGTAAGCAGTTACTCTTCGAACACAAAATATTTACGGGTTCTTCTTCTGAACCTAATGTTCTTCGTCTTCTTCCTCCTTTAGGAATAGGAGAGGCAGAAACCAGCAGTTTTACACAAGCCATGAATCAAATAATGGTTCACCCTATCGCATAACATTAGCCCTGGGTTTAACCCAGAGCTGTTGGCCAAATAAAGGATAACTATTGATTTATGGTGCTACGTCAAATTGAAGAATAGCTAAATCGGGCAGGCCGTTCCTCCACAGGTTGTGGGGGGAAAGAGGCGTTGCATTGGAGGAACCAAGCGTTTTTGCCTTCTTTTTTGGCGATTGCAAAAAGAAGGTCCCGCGGAATGCGACGCAGCACTAGAAAAAAGAAATTCTATAATGCACAGTTGAAAAGCATGAAACATTTTCTCTCTGTAAATGATGTAGACCAAATGGATAAATGGCTGAAAGAAGCCATCTCCATCAAGAAAGACCCTTTTCAGTATGCTGAACTTGGGAGGAATAAAACCTTAGGGTTGATATTCTTCAATTCCAGCCTGAGGACGCGTATGAGCTCTCAGCGAGCGGCCTATAACCTCGGCATGAACGTCATTGTGATGAATGTGGGGACAGATAGTTGGAAACTGGAATTCGAAGATGGAAGCGTCATGAACGGAGACAGAGCAGAGCACATACGTGAAGGAGCCACTGTCATGGGCCAATACTGCGATATACTAGGCGTACGTGCTTTCGCAGGCTTAACTGATCGTGAGAAAGACTATCAGGAAGAGGTGCTGACCGCTTTCCAGAAATATGCCGGAGTTCCCATCGTTAGCCTGGAATCTGCTACCCGCCATCCCTTACAGTCATTTGCGGACCTGATTACCATTGAGAGCTTTCGGAAAAAGGAAAGACCAAAGGTGGTCTTGTCATGGGCTCCACATCCCAGAGCCCTTCCACAGGCAGTAGCCAACTCATTTGCAGAGTGGATGCTGGAGGCAGAGGTAGACTTTTCTATTACACACCCCAAGGGCTACGAACTAGACCCAGCATTTGTGAAGGACACCCCTATTGTCTATGATCAGACAGAAGCATTTAAGGACGCAGATTTTGTATATGTAAAAAACTGGTCCTCTCTTAAAGAATATGGACAAGTTCTCAATACTGATGTAAATTGGCAGGTGAGAGAATCTCTCTTTGCGGAGAATAACCAAAGCTACGTCATGCACTGCCTCCCCGTAAGGAGGAATGTAGTACTAGCAGATAATATCCTGAATGGTCCACGCTCTCTAGTTATAGAGCAGGCTGCTAATAGGGTAGTTTCCGCTCAGACTGTTCTCAAACAAATCCTTGTATCATGAAAACACAGTATTGGCTGTTACTGATTTGTTTAGTTGGGCTTAACCTTCCCTTACCTGCACAGGGCGTTTCCCGCTCTGGCCTGGATGAAGTCATTCTCCATACATGGAAAGCTGAGGAGAGCTTCTCTACCTTCATGAATCGCTTTGAAGGGAAGGTAGTGTATGTGGATGTATGGGCGAGCTGGTGTATCCCCTGCAGACATGAGTTTGAGTATTCTCGAAAGTTAAAGAAGGAAATGGCAAATGAGGATGTCATCTTTCTGTACATCAATGTAGACCTGAACTCTGGACAATGGGAAAGAGCCATAGAGAAATTTAACCTAATGGGGCATCACCTTAGTTTGAATTCCAGCCAGAGAAAGAGCTTTCAGGATGAGTATGGCGTCAAGGGATATCCTACTTACCTGCTATTTGACAGATCTGGAAAGCTAAAGAAAAAAGATGCTCCCTGGCCCAGTCAGGGCAAAACAAAAAAAGCCATTCTTAAACTCCTATGAAAGAAGTTCTGGTCATGAAAATCGGGGGGAAGGTCATAGATGATCTCCCTGCCTTACAAAGCTTTTTAACCTCCTGGGCCAAGCTTCCAGGAGAAAAAATCCTGGTGCATGGGGGAGGAAAATCTGCTACCAACGTAGCTGCTAAACTGGGCGTAGAAGCCCCCATGATTCAGGGAAGGAGAATCACCAATGAAGGCATGCTGGAAGTAGCTATGATGGTTTATGGAGGCTTGGTGAATAAGCGCATCGTAAGCTTTCTCCAAAGCCAGGGAGTAAACGCTTTGGGCCTTACAGGAGCAGACCTGAACGTCATCAAAGCACACAAACGCCCCGTAAAAGAAATAGACTACGGCTTTGCCGGAGACATAGATACCGTAGATGGAGATATGCTTAGCTATCTACTTGAAAAAGGAATAACGCCCGTCATGGCTCCCCTTACGCATGATAAGCAAGGCCAAATGTTGAACACTAATGCAGATACGATAGCTGCCACGGTAGCATCTGCCCTTTCCAGTCATTTTTCTGTCCGGCTCATGTATACCTTTGAGAAAGCAGGAGTGTTGACAGACGCTGAGGATGATAAGAGCGTCATTCCCCAATTGACGCCTTCATTATATGATGGCTACAAAGCTGACGGAACCATAGTGGAAGGCATGATACCCAAACTGGACAATGCTTTCTCAGCCTTACATGCAGGCGTAAAATCCGTTTACATAGGGAAACAGGAAGCCATGAATAGCATTTATGAACCCTCTTTTAGTGGAACTACCTTATGCCTAGCCTAAATACGCAGCTTACAGAAGATTGTATTCAGCTCCTCCAGCAGCTCATAGAAATTCCTTCTCTAAGCAGGGAAGAGAATCTGACTGCTGAAGCCCTCTTTCACTTTTTCCAAAATCGTGGATTAGAACCCAACCAGCATGGGAATAACATCTGGCTAAAGAATGCTGGCTTTCATCCGGAACGCCCTACGATTCTTTTAAATTCTCATCATGATACGGTCAAGCCTACGCAGGGGTGGACATATGATCCTTTCAAAGCTACGCTGGAAGGCGATAAACTGACCGGTCTAGGAAGTAATGATGCAGGAGGGCCTCTGGTTTCTCTTATCGCTACCTTTCTGCATTATGCTGAGGCAGAAAATCTTCCCTTCAACCTTATCATGGCCGCTACCGCTGAGGAAGAAATTTCCGGTAAGAATGGAATAGCCTCCATCCTGGAAGAATTAGGTCCCATAGACCTAGGCATCATAGGAGAACCTACCCAAATGCAGATGGCCATTTCCGAAAAAGGACTGATGGTACTTGACTGCTACGCTAAGGGAAAATCAGGCCATGCAGCCAGAGAAGAAGGAGTTAACGCCATTTATCAGTCGCTAAGAGATATACAGTGGTTTAGAGAGTTTGAGTTTGAGGAGGTTTCTCCCTTCCTGGGCAAGGTAAAAATGAGTGTTACTCAAATAGACGCAGGAACCCAGCACAATGTAGTTCCTGATAGCTGCCATTATGTAGTGGACGTTCGCACCAACGAGCTGTACTCTAATCAGGAAGCCTTTCGCATCATAGATCAGGCAGTAGCTTCTGAAGTGAAACCAAGATCTTTCCGCTTAAATTCTTCCAGACTGCCTGTAGAGCATCCCATAGTTCAGAAGGGCATCAGCATGGGAAGGGAATACTTTGGTTCGCCCACCTTATCTGATCAGGCCCTCATTCCATATCCTACGCTAAAGATAGGCCCCGGAGATTCTGCTCGTTCCCACACGCCTAATGAATACATTCTCCTATCAGAAATCAAAGAAGGAATAGATATTCTCATCAAGCTGTTAGATGGTCTGGAACTAAGGTCTTAGCATTGTGTTTAGCCACAGATTCACAGATGGAAAATGGATAGATGATTTTTAGGGACGAGACGAAAGATTTTTCGTTTCTACATCGAACATGAATCATTCAAAATTAAGAGGCAGTTAACAGCTTTTGGACTGCTGGGGCTATTGGGAGAATGATCCCTCCTTTACCTCCGATAGCGCCGTTGAGAATGATCTGCCAGCTTTCCTTTTGCTCATCAGAAAGATCCGTGTGATTGCTAATGGCATCTATCAAAAGAATGCCTACCTCTGATACCAACTCCAGGTTCTGGGAATGGGTCATGATATTCTCCTGATCCCGAGTGAAACTGGGGATGAGTTCCTGCAATTCTTTCTGGTTTTCCTTCCACTGAACTAACTGCTCTCGAAGGGAAGCTTTATGTGTTTCGTGAAGACTGTCAGCTAAAAAGACATCCACTTTCAGGGAGAATTGGCGAGCTACTTCACTCTCAGGGTAGGTAGCATCCACCAAATTATATAAGGGCGTAGAGGTAAGCTGGCCCATCATAGTCTGGGAATGGCGCTCATAATACTTCGCCTCTTCCAACACACTAACCAATTCCTGTAGCAGTTGGATATTATCTGATCCTACTATCCCTTCCAAAATCCTATCAGAGAATTTTAGGTGATCTAACCCCATAAGGTCCAGGTACTGGCTCATGAGGTACATCCTTCTATACATATCCTCTACATCTCCTGTCAGTTCTTCCGGGGACCAAAACTTCTCAGCTATGGCAGCAGACCTGGGCCATAGGCGTGATTCCAAATTGGTTTGGTCAGCTACTTCCAGCCACATACAGGTCTCCCCTCCCAAAATCCTGGCCTTAGCCTCTTCCGTCAATTCCGGAACGCGCTTCAACTCTGGAGGAGAAGAGCCTTCTATATCTGAGCTACCCGTTTCCAGCCCCTGAGCTTCCAGGGCTATGATGGATAAACTCATTTGTCCTACCAGAGAATCTTCCTTGATTTCCCCTTCAAAAGTAGCCGTCCCAAACTGCGTGGTTAGCTGAAAATTCAACTGGTTATTCTCCAGACTGGGGTTTTCCATAGTGGTGTAATTCCCCATGGTATTTACTACTCCTCGAAGTTCTTCTCCTTGCCCAAAAAGGGTGATCTCACTTTCCATGGTAGTCCCCCTTACATTCAGTTCGAGGTCCCAGTGCCGCCAGATGCTGTCTGGTTCTATGGTAATTCCCCCCTTCACTTTTAAAGGATCCACATCGTAGTGGAAAGAAGCGGGAAGCTTATAGTCCAGATAATAGCCGGCAGATAAAATCCCCTGATTGCCTCCAAGAGCCGCTTCCAGCAAACTGGTATGATCTCTCCATACCTGCGCCACTATATCTTTAGGTAATTCTGGATGAAGGATCTCATCCCAGCCTACCATTTTCTTACCATGTTTCTTGAGAATAGCCTGAATCTCTTTATTGAAATAGGCCTGTAGGGCTTCGGCATCTTCCAGCTCTTTCCCTTTCATGAAAGACTGGATAGCAGGGTTCTCATCCCAATGGCTTGAATTCACCTCATCTCCTCCTATATGGAAGTAGGGGTCAGGAAATAAACCTGCCATTTCTTCCACCAGGCCATCTAAGAAGGCATAGGTCTTTTGGCTGGTAGGATTCATGACTTCTACATGTATCCCAAAGTTGGTAGAGACATTCACCTTTTCTCCTTTTCCGCTACCTAGTTCTGGATAAGCCGCTATGATGGCAGTAGCATGGCCAGGAACATCAAACTCAGGTACCACCCTAATCCCTCTATCATAGGCATAGCTCACCACCTCTTTAATCTCTTCCTGGGTATAATAGTCTCCATTACTCCCCACTTCATGGAGAAGAGGCCAAACTTTACTTTCCACTCGGAATCCCTGATCATCTGATAAATGCCAGTGGAAAACATTCATCTTTACTGCGGCCAGCGCATCCAGCTGACGGAGAATTATTTCTTTAGGAATCCAATGTCTACTCACATCTATCATCATCCCTCTCCATGGAAATCGAGGTTCATCATTCAGTTCCAGTCCGGGGATGTACAAGCCGTTATCACCTTCAGTAGCTAACTGGATGAGGGTTTCCAGCCCATGCAGAACTCCCACAGGTGTATTCCCTATAAGAGTAATCCTACTGGCCGCAACAGATAAGCTATATGATTCATCCACTTTTACAGGGAGAGGATCCGGCATGGCTTCTACACAGATGATTTGAAGCGTTTGGGGGCTATTCTCCAAATCATCCACGCCCAGCACATCCATCATCCTATCTACAGCTTTCTGGATTCTTTCATCAGGGTAACCTTCCAGTTGGACCCTAAGGCCATTTCCGAGAGAAAACGCTTTACCAGAAAGTTCCATACTGGCGGGAAGGGGCATTAGCCTTACTGCAGCTCTATCAGCCACACTGATACGTGGCTTTTCTCCTGAGAATTGGTCTCCTAAAATCCACCAAGCACCTCCTAATAGAACAACAATGACAGCGAGTATAATGAGTATCCTTTTCATGTGTAGTTTATAAGTAGCGCAGTAAGTTATTATTCTTTTGCAGATTATTTCCTCTGGTAGGACTTCTTAGCCTAAGACACTTGCTAATATACATCACGCAAAGCCGCCATGACGCAAAGTCTTTACCACTATTATCCATACATTTGGTCCGTAGAGTGTAAATATGAAACCCCTTCATTATCTATTGTATGGAGTCTTTTGGTGTGTTCTGCTACTTAGCGGGATCAGGCTACAGCACTATGACTTGCAAGAGAATAGTACGGGCTGGTTTCAGATAAAGAGGGTCCTCTTTCCTCATCTGGAAGTCTATACAGATAAATGGACTTATGAGCCGGGTGATACCATTCAGATCTTTGGGAGTAGCTTCCCTTCTCTGGAAGGAGAACTCAGGCTACAGCATGTTCTTCCAGGAGAATCAGACATCATTGAGGCTTCCTTCAGCTTAGCTAGCCAGGAAGTGGCTGATTCTATTTCTATTAAGGGATGTATGTGGGAAACCTCTTATAGCCTGGCCCTTCCAGGTACTTTACAAACTGGTTGGTTTAGGCTGTCATTATCTACTGACCTAGCACAAACCCATACCAGTGTACTCATTAAGCCTAAGGTAAGAGAGAAAGAAGTAGCCATGTTCCTCTCCACCAATACATGGAATGCCTACAATCATTGGGGAGGCTATTCTCTCTACACAAAAAATAAAAGCCATACGGTTTCGGCGAATAGGCCGCAACCTCTAGCGAATCCGTTTCTCACAAATGCCCTTACTCATCATCAATGGCACTATCAGTCTGCGGAGAAGGATACTTACATGGCTGAGTTCCTCCATAAGGAGAACATCCCCTTTGATGCGTACAGCATGGAGGAGCTTGAGTTAGCGGATTCTCTCATCTTTAACTATCCTGTTTGGGTGATTTCTACCCATAGTGAGTATTGGTCTGAGAATATGCTGATACACCTAAATCAGTACCTGGATCAGGGTAGTTCATTGATTTGCCTGTCAGGGAATACTGCGGCTTACATCTCTCATCTCAACACCCAAGCTAGAAGCCTGACCGTCTACAAAACAGATGACCAGCTTTGGTTCGGAGCAGATACAACTGGCTTGAAACCTTTTGGTACTCGTACACATATGGGAAGCTTTCAGCACTATGCGCCTTATGAAGTGCAAGTAGATAGCAGTTGGGTACTTAAAGGGACGGGATTAGGAAAAGGAGAAAAATTTGGGATGAAAAGCTTGACCTATGATTATCTCTATTCTTATGCTTCGCCTATTCAACTTATCAAGGGTCTTCTCAGAAAGGGGAAATTGGGAGCCGCTTCCGGCATGGAAGTAGACTTCGTAGATCCAACCAGTAAGATCCCCAACTGGATAACCGTGGCTAAAGGGCTCAATCCGACTTCAAAAGGAATGGGGGAGGTATATCCAGAAATGATTACTACCTATACCAGCTGGGGGTCAGGAAATGGTGGTGCAGCTATGGGCTATTACATGACTGAGCATGGAGGCCTGGTTTTTAATGCTAGCTCCTTGGCCTTTACTGGGGCTATTCCTATAGATACGACCATCCAGCAGATCTTGAGGAATGTGTTTGAAAAGGTATTGGAGAGATGAGGTTTGGCTCCTCTGGAGCCATGCTTTATACTGCCCTAGCGGGCTAATATGTTTTGGCTCCTACAGAGCCGGAAACGGTTCTACGTATGCCATGTAGAGGTTGAATTTATAAGCATCTCTTTTGCCCCACCATTCAAATGGTGGGCTCATCCAAAACTAATGTAGCGTCTGCTTAAGCTTCCCCAGGCTTTTAAGGGCGGATAAATCCACCCCTACAACAGGTCGTTAATTACGGCAATGTCAATCATTGTATCTCTATAAAGCCCCTGTTGAAATCCATATTTACAGAATTACCCCTCAGCTCCGTAGGAGCGAAACATCTGTATATCTACAGATGTAGTAATCAAGCCTCATAGAGGCGAAACCAAGATGCCGCCCGTACCGGGCTAACTGATAGACAGCACATTTTTTCTACGGAGGTATCAGCCCTATGGGCTTTTTAAGGGTGGGTGGGAATAAGGCATGCTTTGTCCTTACAAATAGAATTTAAGAACCCATTCGCAAAAGTATCTTCCCCTTACAGGGAAATCCCAGCTATCCTTGAAGACTACGGCAGTGAAGCCGCCGATACAAAAAATGATTCTTTCTCAATTACCCCACTCTTCCGGAATCACATCAAAATATCTGACGTCAATAATTTCCCCTTCTACGGTTTGGTATTCTCTCCTCATGACACCGCCGCGTTTGAATCCGCATCTTTCAGCTAATTTCAGGGAGGGCTGATTAAACAGGCCTATCATCAGGGAGACCTTTCTGAAATAGAGCTTCTCAAAACAGTAGCTCACTACGGCTTTTACCGTTTCTGTCATGTATCCCTTTCCTTCAAAGGCTCCATCCAGCAGGTAGCCCAGCTCACATTTGCCTACCTGTGTGTTGATTTTCATGATGGTGACCTGTCCGATGAGTTGGTCTGTTCCTGCCAGAAAAATCCCCAGAAAGATCCATTGCCCCCTAACGGCCTCTAGTCTTCTCTTTTCAATAAACTCTTTGGAGGCTGCTAAGGATTGGTTCTCCTTTGTCGTGAAGGGGGCAGATGACTGAAGGCGGTCAGTGTTAGTAGAGACAAGCTGAAAAAGTGCTGACGCATCCTCATCCTTATAGGGTCTGAGATATAGGCGACTCGTTTGGATATGTAAGTCGTCCAGGGGAGGATAAAAGGGAGTCTTGTCCATTAAAACAAGTTTGCAAGCACTGAACGGTTCTTCACAGCCTTCATAAATGCTTTTAGCTTTAGTTCATCCAGCTTCCCATCTGTTCTTACACCACTACATACATCCAGGCCAAAAGGACCTACCTGCTTGATCGCATCTCTTACATTGTCTGGTGTAAGTCCTCCTGCCAGAAAAATGGGTATGCTTAGCCTCTCTCTGATGGTTCGGCTGATTTGCCAATTATGCGTTCTTCCTGTACCGCCTAACTCTTTCACTTCCAGCTTAGGGTTTCCAGAATCCAGCAAGACCGCGTCTACAAAAGGCGCTACTGAGAGGGCTTCTTCTATGGACTCCTCGCCCAGTACATGGATGACCTGTACTATGTTCACACCTGGGCAGGCAAGACGTATATGCTCATAGGTGCCGTTGGTGAGTTTATCTACTATCTGGATGGTATTAGCACCCGTGATACGGATATGATCAGCAATCTGTCCACTCTCCGTTCTGGAAGTCAATAAGAAACTGGAAACTGGTGGAGGAATGTGTCTACAGATTTCTTTAATCTGGCCATCAGCGATTACGCCTGGACCTGAAGGCATTTCTGCTACGAGGCCCACCGCACTAGCACCATGTCTGATGGCTAGCATGGCTTCATGCCTATCTGCAATACAGCAAATCTTTACTCTAGGTTGTGTAGTGGCTTCCAAGGGTGTACAGGTTTACCCTAAAGATACTATCTATACCCCACATTATCATCCCTTCTCCTAGTTTCTCCTAGTTGTTCGAGAAGAAATTTCTAATCCTTGAGAATAACCCTTTTTCCTCCTGTGTAGGATTAGGCAGGAAGTTTTGGGCCTTCTGTAATTTCTTCAAAAGCGCTTTTTCTTCAGAAGTCAACTTGTTAGGCGTCCAAACATTCACATAGACCAATAGGTCGCCAGTTCTGTAATCACTGATATTGGGGAGTCCCTTTCCTTTCAGACGGAAAATCTTTCCGGATTGAGTTCCTGAGGGAATATCTACTTTCACCTCTTTCTCATCCACTGTAGGGATTTTCACTTCACTACCCAAGGCAGCATCAGGGAAACTCAGAAACAGCTGGTAAATGAGGTCATCGCCATTTCTTTCGAAATGTTCACTAGGTTCTTCTTCTATCTGAATGATGAGGTTTCCATACTCTCCCCCTCTCATACCGGCATTTCCTTTCTCACGCATAGTCAGGCTCATGCCTTCCATAACCCCTGCAGGTATTTTTACAGGAACTACTTCCTCAAGCTTGATTCTTCCAGACCCGGAACACACATTACAGTTAGTGGAAATCACTCTTCCTTCCCCTTGGCAAGTGGGACAGGTAGAGACTACTATCTGCTGAAAGAAACCTCCTCCGGCTTGCCTTCTGATCTCGCCGGAACCTCCACAAGTAGAACATGTCTGGTAAGCAGTACCATTCTCTGCTCCTGTTGAATTACAGGCTTCACATCCTACAAATCTGGGAAGTTTTATTTTCTTCTCTACTCCGTTAGCTACGTCCTGCAGACTCATTTTGAGGTTGATACGCAGGTCTGCCCCTCTTTGGCCTCTACGTCTTCTACTACGGCCACGACCTCCTCCGAAGATATCTCCGAAAGGACTTGAGTCTCCAAAGATGTCTCCAAACTGGCTGAATATATCTTCAAAGCCACCGGAATAGCCTCCACTGGCAGCAGAACTTCCTACTCCTGCATGTCCAAACCTATCATAAGCGGCACGCTTTTTCTCATCGCTCAGCACTTCATATGCTTCAGCGGCCTCCTTAAACTTTTCTTCGGCCTCTTTATCACCAGGATTTTTGTCCGGGTGAAACTTGATGGCCTGTTTACGATAGGCTTTCTTCAGCTCATCTTTGGTCGCATTCCTGGATACGCCCAGTACTTCGTAAAAGTCGCGTTTTGCCATAATTATTCTCCTACCACTACTTTGGAGAATCTGACGATTCTATCTTTAAATGTATATCCTTTCTCTACCTCATCAATAATCCTTCCCTTCATTTCTTCATCCTCAACAGGGACAGCAGAAATAGCCTCGTGCAAATCTACGTCAAATTCTTTGTCTTTTGTCTCTATAGGCGTGATTCCCAGCTTCTCAAACTGCTTGGCCACGTAAGATTCAATAATGTCTGCTGCTTTTAAAGCATCATCAAGGTCGTTGGCCTTTCTAATGGCAGAAATGGTCCTTTCCAGGTTATCAAAGATGGGAAGCATGGTTTTCAGGAAAGATACATTAGAATAACGGATGCTTTCCTCTGACTCTTTTTCCTTTCTCTTTCTGAAGTTGGTGAATTCTGCTCTCAGGCGGAGCATTTCCTCTTCAGCATCCTGCTTTTCATTCCTTGCCTTCTCTAATTCTTTTGAAAGTACCGCTATGGCGTCCTCTGGGCTAGGCTCGCCTATCTCTACATCTATATCCAGTTCTTCATCAGATCCTATCTCTACAGTCTCCTGCTCAGCACTTTCTTCTTGAGAATGTTCATTCTCCATCATTTCTTCTTCCTGACCAGTTTTTTTCTCTTCCTGCATGGTATGAAAAATGAT
>JBCBKZ010000390.1:0-5517 GCA_038520955.1 Bacteroidota bacterium
AAGTGTATTATACATATCCAGTTTTACCTCATACAGCCCTGACGAAGGAGGTAGGGTAAATGGTATGTTCAACACTTCTGAAGCCGGGTTAGGATAAGCTGCTCCAAGAAGTACTGCATCCGGACTTAAAGCTGAATCTATAAAAGCTTGCGTCCCATAATATATTCTGAACTGCCTGTTTACGGTAGAAGACCAACTCACATACTGATTGATCATTCTCATGTCTACCGGCTTCTGCTTTTCGACATCATACAAGATGAGCTCCTTATCTCCATTTCCGAAGTAGGAGGGATCCCATTCCATGATAACCGGGTCTTCTGCATCTACCTGCTCCAGCACCATGTCCCACACATAGCTCTCCTGAGTAGGCACTACATCCACCCCAAATCTTGGGTTTTCATACTCAGGGTGATAACTCACAAACTCAGCATACCCAAAGGAACGTGGTGGCGCTATCACATCATGCTTATCATAGCTGAAGATAGCGGTCTTATTCATTCCTATGGCTCCCAACCAACTTGGGATTTCTCCTTTTCTGAGTCGTATATCCACCATCCAGTTAGTCGCATCTATAGGATCATAGCGCTCAGGGAAATCAGCTCCTGAACCAGACCTTTCGGATTGGATCCCCAGGTTCTTGGTAACCGGAACTTTCAGATCCATTCTCATGCTGGTATAGACGAAAGCACCTTCATTTCTTTGGAGGAACTCATCATCCATTTGATACACTTGTTCAAAGGTATTTAAGTCTAGCTTATCCAGGGAATCTGCCGGGATCTCAGGCGTATGAATCTTATTATACGCTATGATCTCATTCCAGCTTAGATCAAAGTGATAAGGGTTTCCTATCTGATTATGACCCGGTGTTAAGGTCCAGACAAAGGGAGAATCAGCATAAGCTTTAACTGTATTACCAGCGCCAGTACTATATTGACCTGTATTGCTTGAGCCGCTAGGCGGATCATAGATTAACCAATATCCATTTCCAGGCTCTATGAGCGGTAAGCTAGCTATAGAGTCATACTCTTGTCTATTCCCCAAGGCATCATAATACCAGAATCTCCAATTAAACACATCATAGTCTTCAAAATCATCTCTAAGAGTAGCCTTTACAGACGGATCATCTAATTCCAAAGGCACTGAGATAATATTATAAGCGGTAACCTCTCTACCTATTGCAATATTATTATTTATCAAGCCAAGACTATCAAAGCGTAAATAGGCCCTTGTCAGAGTTGATGTGTCCGTAAATCTTATCGGACTACCAAACCTCCCTAAGACTACCATATAGTACTCTATTCCGATTTCTCTATCAGTAGTTAGGTTGAAGTTAGGAATACTACTTCTATTTAAACCCGCTTCAATGTCAACCGCATAAGTATTGGTTCCAGGGATCTTGGTTGCAGGCTCTGTTCTCCAGCTGGTTTCAGAAATCCCTTTGTAATTCAATTCTACTCTATCCACCACCAAGGTATCTCTAACCGTGATGGCTGCTGTAGTATCCGTCGTCTCATCCCTGTATCTCACAAGCGTTGGAAGATCCTCCACTTCTATTACTGGACGAGGGTTTATGTAGTTAAAACAGGAAGTATCAGAAAAAGCGCCCCCTTGATAGTTTTCAGCAAGCCCCTGCACAGACCAGCAATAGAAACCGTCTGGTAGTTCTTTTAATACCCACTGAGCCCTATGTCCTGCATTACCTAACCTTACCATGGTACGTACCCCACTTAAGGTATCTGCCATAGGACTGATGATATCAATCAAACTACTTCCTTGTGTCCCCAAGGTAATATTATAAGAAGGGCTGTTTTCAAATTCGCCTGTATAGTTTGCAGGCACATCCCATGAAAGAACCACTTCATCGCCATCCGGATCCTCATCCAAGCCAGTAATCTGGTCAGGAATAGTAGGGGCTCTTCCCACATTATTTCTATATAGGGCGAAACCAAAGGTTCCCTGATCATCATCTACTCCTGTAAGCAATAAATCTATCCTTCCATCTCCATTATAATCTCCCCAGAGCCCATTAGGGAAGTTAAAGTCATCAATGGTCTGAGAAGAACCCAGATCCTGGATAAAGTCGTCATTGGGTCTTCCTCTGTAGATACTGGACGTTCTGGTAGGATCCCCTTCACTATTCCTACGTTCTCCAAGCAAGAAGAAATCCAGATAACCATCATTGTCAAAGTCCGCCCAGGAAACACTACTATTCCGCACATCTTCCATACCCTGAACGATATCCTGGAATTCCTTTCCATCATCATCGTACCTGAAAATTCTGGAAGCAGGTCTAAAGGAACTAGAGGTGTTCTCTCCCGCTAACAGGATGTCAAGGAAGCCATCATTATTGTAATCTCCAAAGGAGACACTTCCATCTTTAATAGGAGTAAGTGGCTGCTGCTCATCCACAAAGGTTCTGTTACCTGTATTTCTATAGACTACTGCTAAGGGGCCTGAAGCAGCTTCACCTGCAATTACCAGATCCAAGAAGCTATCCTTATTATAATCTCCCCAATCCACACTTCCGTTCTCTATCCCTACCAGGGTAGCCGATGCATCAGCATTTCTAACGAAAGTTCTTTCATCAGTAGTGGAATTTAGGACGTTCTCATAGATATCTGACCTGATATTCAGCGTAGTTCTATCTCTACCTGCTACAAATAAATCCAGGTCTCCATCATTATCATAATCTCCAAACTTGGCAGCTGCTAAATCTACAGGGATGATGCCTCCGGAAACAGTGGGTCTTGAAATAAATGTTCCATTTACATTCTCATAGATCACAGCCACCTCTTCCAGGTTCTCATTCTGCCCTACCAGGAAGATATCCAAGTCTCCATCACTGTCATAGTCTCCCCACTCTGCCGCGGCCTGACGTAAGTCCACGAGGCTATCAGAGGCTGTCTGATTAATCTGGTAGCCCGAATCATATTCATATAATCTGGTAGCAAAGTTCTCATCATCCAGCCTTCCGGAAATTAATATATCCAGGTCCTCATCATTGTCAAAGTCTCCAAAGTTTACAGCAGCGCTTTCCACCCTTTGGGGAAGCTGACTTAGAGGGAACTCAGAAGTAGTTACGTCAATAAATGACGTTGGAATAAAGGTAAACTGTAATGGTTCAGGGAACTCAGAGCCTTCAAAGTCTGCATCAATGGCTTGGACAGACCAGAAATAATCTCCTGCATCAAGCCCTTGAACTTCCCAACTAAAGTCGTATCCTACATTCCCCTGGCGTACTACTCTCCTGTATCCATTAGCAGTATCCGCCATAGGAGAAATAATTTCCACTTCTCCAGTTTCAACTGATCCTAATAGAAGGTTGTAGGAGAATGATCTACCTGCAATGTCTGTGGTATCTACTCCAGGGAATATGTACTGCTCAGGCGCTGACCATAGGAACTGGATCACATTCCCATCCAGGGTCTGGGTAAGTCCTGTTGGAGGGGAGGGGAATCCGTTGAGCGTCTCTTCATTATTCTTATAGAATCTGAGTGCTCGGAACTTCACCCCTTGCGTACTCTCAAACTCAAGTCCTGTAACTACTAAGTCCAGCTTATCATCCCCATCAAAGTCTCCCCAAGCCGCATAGGCATCTTCATCAGCCCCTACTAAGGTAGTAGAAGCCGGTTGATCGAACTCAAATCTGGTTACAGAAGTACTATCATTCTGGTATAGCTTGGCGATACGGTTCCCATCCTTATCACTTCCTATCAGGAATATATCCAGGAGGCCATCATCATTATAATCCCCAAAAATCCCTCTACCCTCTGCAACAGAATCCAAAGGAGCTCCTATATCTACGAAGGGAAGTGTCCCATCATTTCTATAAACACTCGAGATGCTTCTGTTAGTAGTTTTTCCTGTAATCAGGAGGTCTATATCTCCATCATTATCATAGTCTCCCAGGTCAATGCTTCCTAATTGTAATCCGTTAGGAATCACCTCCAGTGCCTGGAAAATGCCATTATTATTATCTATCAATCTGGTGAAAGGTACTGTACCGGTAAAGCCGGAAATAAACAGGTCCAGGTCTCTATCTCCATCATAGTCCCCCCATGCAAGTTCACCCGAGCCCACATTCACTGGAATGGTGATTCTGTTGAAGGTTTCATCTCCATTATTCCGATAGATAGCTGAGTTTGCACCCGTACTTTGGGCAGATCCCATAACTGCAATATCCAGATCTCCATCATTATCATAGTCTCCCCATTCTGCATCTCCACTAGCAACAGGGACAATATTCAGGTTATTCAGGATAGTAAAGTTACCCGTACCATCTCCTTTATAGATGTTGTTAATTTCATTCGTAAGGCCACTTAATACCTGTTCTCCTGAAATAAAGAAGTCCAGGTTGCCATCTGAGTCGAAATCCCCCCAACTCACAATACTCTTTCTAACCTGGATCAGGGCTACTCCCAACTCATCAGTAACATCATCAAAGATGCCATTACCCAGGTTCTCTAATACTTTAGAAGTAGGTACACCAACTGAAACTCCACCTACCACATCTGTTACTTCTCCCGAGATAAGAAGGTCCAGGTCACCATCATTGTCATAATCCCCCCAATCCAGGCTAGACTCGCTAAACCCGATTCCAGGTAAAGCTGAAATAGCAGAGTTTGTGACATCAGCAAAAATTGGCGCATCAATCACGAACGGATCTGCCCCTTGGGTAAATACCGATCCCTGATAATCCTGGTCTACTGCCTGAACGGACCATGAGTAAGTACCGGAAGGTAATCCATCTATCTCCCACGTCAGGTTTTGTGAGGTATTACCGGATCTTACTACTCTTCTATTAGAAGGCGCTACGATATCAGATAATGGCGTAGCTTCCAGCGTTCCATCACGTAGCAAGTAAATATTATAAGTGTAACCATTAACTACTGATGCATCCAGACCCGAAGGAGAAGCAGGAGCTGTCCAGCTAAGGGTAACCTTATCAGGGTCATCAGAGTCCACTATGGCCGTCATATTTGCATTAGACGGAGAAAGTGGAACAGTAGCATTCGCAGAGGTAATATTGGCGAATAGCCTTGTGGTCAGGAAGGAAGTGCTGCCATTATCAGCGCTACCAGCCAATAGAATATCAATCTTCCCATCCAGGTCTATATCTGCTACTCCAATAGTACTATGATCAGCATCTGTGAGGGCAGAGGAGTTAATGTTGTCTACAAAGAAGCCTCCAGAATTATTATTCTTAAGTAGAATAGTCTGTCTGTCCGTAGGGCCAGCACCTGTACTACCACTAAAAATCAGGTCTCTGTATCCATCATTATCAAAGTCGGCAAACTCAATGCTTCCTGCGCTCATACCTGGCAGCCCTGTTATGGTAATAGGCGTAAATACCAGTAAATCCAGTCTGTAAACTGCACTAAAAGGCTGACCGGATTCATCCAATCCCATGATGGCAAGATCCATTCTTCCATCATTATTGAAATCCCCCCATTTAATGTCCCCGTTACTTACATTCTCTATACCAGTAGAACCTTCGAGTCAGTCTCTACTGGTATA
>JBCBKZ010000391.1:0-5492 GCA_038520955.1 Bacteroidota bacterium
CTCAAATACGTCTTGGACGTATTTGAGGATTTTCCTTTTCTGTTGGCTGAAGTGGTACCCCCTATTTATTTGACTCAGGAGGAGTACCGTCCCTACAAAGAACTGCTTTCTCAAATGATGAAAGAGGCTAGGACTAACTCATCCTATAAGTATAAAATCCTGGCTAATTTATTTGTGGTGGCTTTGCTGAAGATCAAAGAAAGAGGTTGGCAAAGCTATAATCCACTAGAGGAGGCAGACAGAGGCTCAGCCATAGTGAATGACTTTAAGCAGAACCTGGAGAAAACCTACCGAAGCCTGGACACATTTGAGGAACTCCCCAGAGTTCAGGATTATGCAGCTTGGCAGCAGTTACACCCCAGCTACTTTAATACGGTGATTAAGAGCAAAACAGGGAAGTCAGCCAATAATTGGATTACAGGAAAGACCCTTTCAGAGGCAAAGGCCCTTCTCACACACAGCCAGTACAGCATTAAGGAAATTGCCTACCAGTTGAAGTTTCATGAACCTACTCACTTCAGTAAATTCTTTAAGAAACATACCCAACTCACTCCCAATACATACAGGCAAAAGGGTACATCTTAGAAATGTACCACACTAGCTATAAAATGTGTCTGTTCCCTCTTCCTCATAGCTCATACCTTTGAATCATAATCATAAAACAATTAGCTATGAACACAACAGGAAAAATCGCATTAGTAACTGGTGGAAGCCGCGGACTAGGAAAAGATATGGCCTTAAGTTTGGCCCAAAAAGGTCATCATGTGGTCCTAACGTACAATAGTCGGGATGATCTTGCTAAGGAAGTAGTCAGTGAAATTCAGGCTATGGGATTGAAAGCTGCCGCCCTCCAGCTAAATGTAGCAGACCCTTCAACCTTCGATAGTTTCTTGACAACATTAGGCACCACCCTGAAAAGTGAATTCGGGTCAGATCATTTTGATTTTCTGGTAAACAATGCTGGGATAGGCGTCCATGCTGGATTCAGTGAGACTACAGAAGAACAGTTTGATCTCTTGATGAATATTCACTTTAAGAGTCCTTTTTTCCTAACTCAAAAAAGTTTGCCTATGATGAGGGAAGGGGGCTCAGTAGTCAATGTATCCTCAGGCTTAGCCCGTTTTTCTCTTCCTGGTTATTCTGCCTATGGAGCTATGAAGGGAGGAATAGAGACCCTGACTAAGTATCAGGCCAGAGAACTAGGAGAAAAAGGAATTCGCGTGAATGTGGTAGCACCCGGTGCGATAGAAACAGATTTTGGAGGAGGAGCGGTGAGAGATAATTCGGATTTGAATGCCTATGTGTCATCAGTAACCGCACTTGGAAGAGCGGGATTACCTAATGACATTGGACCAGTGGTATCCTACCTATGTAGCGAGGAAGCCAAATGGATAACTGGCCAAAGACTGGAAGCCTCTGGTGGCATGTTCTTATAGAACCTAATATAGAATGTACTTCTCAAATGAGACTCAGCCAATCCCTACAAAAGGATTGGCTGAGTTTATTATTCCGATTTATTTCAACTGAAAGAACCCCTTTAGGTAAGCTCGGTAAAAGTAGCTCCATGGAATAATGAGCAAGTTCAGGACTACTCCGGCTACACATATCCATAAGAAAGAACTCAAGGATTCATCCAGCACTCCACTTCGTGATGCGGGTAAGTACACTCCTATGATCCAGGCCAGTTTGTACAAAAACTGGAGGAGGAGAATGGGGATCATTTTCAGCGGAAAGCGAATTCCAATAAAATTCAACAAGGAGAATCCTGCCCAAAAACTGATAGCTACTCCAGGCAGTACCGTGAGCTGTTCTTCTGGAAAGAGAATAGTGGACCAGTTATCAAAAGCGAGACCAATGAAATTCAGGAAGAATAGCGCTCGCATAAGATGTAATCTCCAAACAGGAGGTTTCTGCACCTCTAAAGAAAGGATGTTAGTAGACATAGAGTGATATTTAGGTGTTGCTAATGACCAGGGCCCAAATGAAGCCTTGGTAAAAAAATATTTGGAGACTCAGTGGTGTGTAAAAAGAAGATGGTCAAAGACACAAAAGGGTTGCCTTTGACCATCATGTCACGGAAAAGTTCGTCTACTTACAGCTTCATAAACTGTTTGGACTGGACACCTCTTCTTCCAGTATATCTGACAAAGTAATTTCCTGCCGCCAGTTGGCTAACATCCAGTGGGATACTCTGTGATCCTACTGCAAATTGCTTTTGTGCTGCTACTTTGAGTACCCTTCCATCTAGTCCAATGATTTGGATGCTGGCGGTGTCTCCAAGAGACTCAAACTCCACAAAAATCTGATTCCTGGCTGGAGAAGGGAATACTCTCAGCCCGGACTGATCCAGTCTATGGTCATCTATGGAAGTAGCCAGGTTACATTGCATTTCTTTCTTGACTATAGGCAGGCGATCAAAATTACCCAGCAAACTCTCATCTACCTCCTGTGACGGTACACAGAACCACTGCTCAAAAATACTGGTGTAGACCTGTCGGTAATCAAACTCATGTTGCAAGTTATTGCCACTATTAGCTTGATCAGGAATGATGGGGTTTTCTCCCAAGACTCCTGATTGTATATTAGAGCCGAACATAAACATGGGGCCTGCTGTTCCATGGTCACTACCATTGGAGAAGTTAGATCTGATCCTCCTGCCAAATTCAGAGAATACCATTCCCATCACTCTATCCTCAATGCCCAGGAATTCCAAGTCATCCACAAAGGCCTTAATAGACTCTGAGGCATTCTTCAGAAGGTAAGAGTGATTTCCTTGCGTCTTATCACCCTGCTCTACCTGGCTGGCATGCGTGTCAAAGCCGCCTAGCTGGACTAGGTACAGGCGGGTTTGTAAGCCTCCAGCAATAAGTCTCGCTACTATTTTGAGCTGATCTGCCAATGAGTAATCCGGGTAAGGCTTCTGAGAAGTAACTGCTTCTGCTGCTGTTTTTACCCTGCTACTATATAGTTCCGATTGTCTTTGGAGAATGCGGATGAGTTCAATCTTTTCTCCAGCTCTTCCATCAGGAACTGGAGGTTCAACATTGTCTATCAGATCATAGAAGAAAGACGGATCATTGATAGAAAGTCCCATTTTAGTATCTGGACCCTGGAATAGCAGAGAAGAGTTACTGCCTATTTCTATGGCTAGCGGGTGGGGCGCCTCATCATTTGGATACCCAAAAGGGAAGTTGGGGTACTCTTGATTCAGGTATCTTCCCGTCCAACCACTATTGATGACCTGATCAGAGTCAGATCCTGACATCCAAATATCTGTAGAGCGAAAGTGAGAGAAATTAGGATTGTCGTATCCTACATTCTGTACTATCAGCAGCTTCTCATCATCATATAGCTGCTTAAGTCCTGTCATAGAACTGTGCATTCCTAGTCCTTTTCCAGGAAGCTCCAAGAGAGAATACTCCGGTTGAACTATATTAGGCCTTGCCTGATTGAGTTGAGAAAGATAGTCAAGCGGAACTATGGTATTCAGTCCGTCATTACCTCCGTTTAGAAATACCATGACCATAACCCGGTCAGTATCTTCCATAGATAAGAGTAGGTTGGCCATGCGATTATTCACCTGAGAATACGCTCTGGCTCCATAGGAACCCATCACAGAGCCTAAAACTACAGAGGAGGAGGTTTTTATAAAGTTTCTTCTTTTCATATTAGGCAGATTAGTGAAGGTGGAACTCAGGAAGTTGGAGGATTTTTTGGAAGAGGCCCTTCAGCCTGTTTTCCACTATGCTGACATTCGTCTGATTGTTTGGATCAGAAACATAGTTGATCCAGGCATTGGTCCAGTAGGCATCTGTAGCTTGACCGGACAGAAGGATGTTCTTCAAATCTGCCAATAAAATAGGAGAGGGATCATAGTATCCCATCAGGTACTCTAACACCTCTTCCAGGAAGAGATCTGGATTAGCGGTATGCTCAAAGGAGGCCGCAAAATCCAGCACCTTTATATTCAGTAATTTTCCGGGTGTCCAAAATCCCCAGTAAATGAGTGAGTCAGTTCGTAAGGCCCTTATGGCCACAGAGTTTGCTGTGGCCCAGTTCTGGTCGAATGTAGGCACTTGATAATAGGCGGGCCAACCTGCCACGGAAGGCGCATCTCCCAGGTTAATTCCCATCTCATCCATTAACCAAATGGGGCCGGTTTCTGTCTGAAACTTCTCATACAAAGAGGTGTAGTTTGCAGGAAATTCCACACCACAGCTACGGAAGGTGCCAAACATAAAATCAACAGGTGATTTTATGATTACGCCAATGTTTTCCTGCTCAAAGAAGTGTTCACTTGCCAGGAGTGTTCTAATGGCTACAGCCAGGTTATAATCATTATTCCTGATCACCTCTGCTAGTGGAAGAATAATACTTTGTTCTACCTCGACAGGAATATCAGGATATACAAAGAAGGTGTAAATTCTTCTTGCCAGATAGCGGGCACATTCTTCATTATCAAAAAGCATGTCCATTAGGTCATCAAGCTCATCTCTACCTGCTTGACCTGATCTGCCTGTGATGGTTTTATTATTGTAGAATGCGGAGAACTGTTTGTTTCCTGTGTCATGGTTGAAGGCCAGAAACTGAGTTTGATTGAGCGGCCAAGGGAAGGTCCAACCGGTAAGTATTCTAGCTGCTTCTCTTACGTCTTCCTCAGTGTAGCCTGAGTCTGGGCCCTTGCCTATGGTAAAAAGCTCCTGTAACTCCCGCGCATAATTCTCATCTGGAGAACCTACCACATTCACATTTCCGTTCAGGTAACTCAGTGTCAATGGGAGAACTGTATACTCCTTAATGAATTCCTTATAACTACCAAAAGCCCTATTGAAGAAGAGCATGAAATGGTGGTAGCATTGGTGGGGATTCCCACTTCCAGAGTAATTGTTAGTAACAAAGGACTGTAAGAAGAAAATCAGTTTCTGGTGAATGCTTAGGGATTGGTTGTAAATCTGCTGACTCCACCAGTTTTTTAGTGTCATCATTCTCAACCAGTCTACGGTTCCATCTCCTCCTACCCAGGCAGCATTTATCCATGTCTGTCCTTCCGGTACCTCCGGGTCGGCACGCTGTTGCTGATATTCATTCACGGGTGGGGAAGGGGTGGCTTCCGGGGTGAAGAGGGTATCAAGTGCTGTCTCCAGATCCAGATCCAGGAGCGTTTCAACATCATCTTTCCTGGTCCCGAAGGTGGTTCTCCTTAGTAAATGAAGAACTTCTCTTTTACCCCAAGGGCCAGTGTATGGCGTTAAGCCAGTAAGTAGGGTAGTATTCTCCCGACTGCGGGGAGATTGGGGGAGTCGCATGAGTTTAGCGTTTATAACTGATATTCAATTGATAATATATGATTTTTTTCACAGCTATATATGGCGCTTTATCAGGAGATATAACCAGCGGAACTCTATAATATAAAAAATCTAAAGAGTCTTACTCTAAAAATACAAAAAGTATGCCCTGACTGAAGACATTATCAGTCAGGGCATTAAGTCTTA
>JBCBKZ010000392.1:0-5480 GCA_038520955.1 Bacteroidota bacterium
CCAGAAGAAATAAATTAGCAGGATGTTGACTACATAAGCCACTTTCCATGAAAAGAATACAGCTCTTCGAATTTGAGGATTTTGATTGGTTTCCCTCCACCTTCCGATCCACCATCACCAAGATCATTGTGGTCTTACATAAGTTGATGGGGACTAAGGAAGTGCTTGGAGATTTGATTCTCGATATCCAGCAGAGATACGCATTCTCCGGCATAGTAGATATGGGTTCTGGCTCTGGGGGGATCATGCCCATGGTAGCTGACTACTTGAAGGAGCAATCGCCTGATTCACCCACAAGCATACTGCTAACTGACCTGCATCCTAACGCCTCTTTTGTGAAGCAGTTCAATGAAAAAAATGGAGAAGGGCTTACCTACAGTCCTACTTCTCTGGATGCTACCAATCTGAAGGAAACACCTGAGGGTCTTAAGACCATGGTCAACAGCTTCCATCATATGCGCCCAGATATGGCCAGGAAGATTCTTTCTTCTGCCCAGGAGAATAAACAGCCGTTGTTGATATATGAGATAGCTGAGAATAAAATCCCCACCCTTGTCTGGTGGTTGACCTTACCCATAGGCCTTGCCTTGGTAGCTCTCTCGGCTATTGTGTTTGTGCCTTTCGTAAAACCGCTAAGCTGGAAGGACTTACTCTTTAGCTGGCTGATCCCCATAGTCCCCATCACCTATGCATGGGATGGGCAGGCTTCCTTACCCAGGATGTATACCTTTGAGGATGTAAAAAACTACCTGCTTCCCCCAGAAGATCCCAACTATACTTGGGAAATGGCCACTGCCAAAAAGAAGGATGGAAAGGATTTAGGATATTATGTATTAGGGCTGCCAGTGAAGTAGACTTTGAATCGTTTATGCACACACTCAACACTTTTCTTCGTACAGAATTAGGGCTCCCTCAAAGCCTGATCCCTACCGTAACCAAATTCTTTCGGGAAGAACAGATAGATAAAAAGACTTTTCTCACAAAGAAAGGGGCTACTTGTCAAAAGTTGAGTTGGATAGAAAGTGGGTATGTAAGGTTCTACAGCCACACAGAAAAGAAAGCCATTACCCACTGGATCTTTGGAGATGGGCAACTTATCACTGACGTGGCCAGTTTTTATCTTCAAGAACCCGCCAAATGGAATATGCAGGCATTGACCGACCTCAAGATGTACTCTTTATCCTATTCTGATTTCCAGGTCTTGAGAAAAGAAATTCCGGAATGGGATGCCTTTGAAAAACTACTCCTTATCAGGCTGATGTCGGCCATGGAGAATAGAGTATACGCTCTGCTGTCAATGTCTGCTGAAGAACGCTATCACTACCTTTTCCAATCTGACAGTAAGATGTTCAATGAGCTTCCCCTACAATACCTCGCCTCTATGATGGGCATGAGTCCGGAAACCCTAAGTCGGATCAGAGCGAAGGCGGGGAATTAGTTATACACTATTGCTTTCTATCATCCCGGTGGGACCAAGGGCATGGACTAAGTGTCAGCCGGGACCTCAAGTCCTACATTTCCACGAAAACCCTCCCTCCATCCAATTTCTTGATTTTTCTCAAGAGAATTCCGGGATATTCCTTCTAGCTTTATTCTACAAGATCATCACTCAGCGATGAGTTTTTAAGAGGAGGTTGCTCACCCCAATATTGACTATTATGGACTACCAGCAAATAGAATTTACTCGACAGGGAGAAATAGCCATCATCAAGTTTAACCGACCTAAGGTCATGAACTGTGTGGGACCTATAACCCACGAAGAGTTGCTCTCAGCCTGGCAAATCTTCAAAACAGACGATAGCTTAAAAGTAGCCATCATCACAGGGGAAGGGGATAAGGCTTTCTGTAGCGGGGGAGATTTAAAGGCTGCGATGGAAGGAGCTTTGGTAGGATTATCGGAAGAGGAGAAAGTTCTCCATAGACAAGGAAAGGCGCCCGGTATTTTGGGGCCCACTCGTTGGACAGACATCTATAAGCCCATCATAGCAGCGGTTAACGGTGTGGCATATGCGGGAGGACTGGAATGGGCCTGCTTTGCAGATATGCGCATAGCAGAAGAGCATGCCTCTTTTGGGGTTACTTGCAGAAGATGGAATATAGGGTTAGCAGACGGGGGCACTCAACGCCTCCCCAGAATTGTGGGGATGGGGAGAGCGATGGAGCTCATCATTACGGGCAAGGTGATAGATGCACAGGAAGCCTACAGAATAGGCCTGGCCAATGAAGTAGTCCCTAAAGGGACGTCTCTTGAAAGGGCCATAGAGCTGGCAGAATTTATCTGCAACCTCCCCCAGCCTGCCATCAGAACGGATAAAGAAGCTGCTGTCAGAGGATTCGGAGAAAGCCTTAATGAAGGCCTGAGAATAGAAGCGGAAAAGTTTCTGGATTCCATTTACGAACCCGAAACCATGGAAGGCCTCACCCAATTCAACAAACGCCTCCACCCCGACAGGCAATATGATGCAAAAACGAAAACGCCAGGTATAGTCAGAAAAGAAAACTAATCATGAAAAAAGCACAACAGATCTCCTACATAGAATCCGTTTTTGAGGGATTAGATAAACGCAAAAAGAAGGAAGATGCTGATGGCATCACTTATCAAATAGACATAGAAAGGTATACTTCCCAATCATACTTGGAGAACGAAAGAAAAACCATTTTCAAGAATTTCCCTCTAGTGACAGGGGCAGCATCCAGCCTGAAAGAGGCTGGAGATTACTATTTGCATGACCTGGCGGAAACGCCCATCATCGTCATCAAGGGTGCGGACGGTAACATCAGGGCCTTCCTCAACATGTGTAGGCATAGAGGAGTCCGTCTGGTAGAGGAGCCGGAGGGACATATCAAAAAATACATCGTATGTCCCTATCATGCCTGGTCTTATGATAATCAAGGCTGCCTGAAAGGAGTTTTCCATCCTCAGGGCTTTGATGATGTAAATGCTGATTCTCATAGTCTGATAGAGCTGGACTGCTGGGTACGCATGGGCTTGGTATTTGTGGTCCCCAATCCTGATTTCAAAGGGAAGTATGACATAGATCAGTGGTTGAAAGAGGTCTACCAAATCACAGAGGAGTTTGACTTTGGAGACCTCATTCCCTATCGCCAGCAGGAAGGGAAGCTCGCGTGTAACTGGAAGCTAATTGTAGATGGAGGGCTGGAAGGCTATCACTTCAAGATTGCGCATTCCAAAACTATTGGACCATACTTCCTGGATAATATGACCCTCAATACAGCCAATAAGCTCCACAGTACAGTCATCTTTCCCAAGAAGGCCATGAAGAAAATGAAGGAGCAGCCTACCGATGAATGGGATATCAGACAGGGTTCCAACATATTGGTCCACATCTTCCCTAATACTGTGGTACTCATAGAACCGGACCACCTCATGGTAGTAAGTGCTTTTCCAGAGAATGAAGGAAATACCCTCACAAAATCCTTCATGCTCCTCCCCGCTGAACCGGATTCTCAGAAAGCCATCGACTATTGGGAACTCAATGCTATTATCTTCTGGAATGCCATAGATGAGGATAACGAAATGGCCATTCTCCAGCAGAAAAGTTTCAACGGCTATGATAACACTGCCATGACGGTCGGCAGCTATGAGAAACTGTTAGTTCAGTTTGAGAAACTGATAGATACGGCTGTGGCAGGTGAGATACCGGAATATTGATAGAGTTAATGGATTTGAATGTTAACTTATGCAGGACAGGAGTCCTGCTCTATACCCTTTACAAGCAGGAGCTTGCAAAGCTTCAGTGTCCGTTCTTCTTTAAGGGTAGTTTATATTGGGTTGGTGCTCAAATTAAATCTACTAAAAAATCCGTCATGGCGGCGGGATAATGGGTATGGATCTGTGGGTCAGCCGCCATCTCTAGCCTTAAGGAGGGGTTCTGAGATCCCAGCCGACTCTCCTGGCAGTCCGCTACAGACCCACTGGGATGTACTGTAGCCAAAGTCAAGTAAAATTAGGGTCAAATTTCTGTTTTGATTTTCCTACCGCAAAGATGATTCTTAAGAGCTTATGAGCTACAGCCGTTCTAATCAGGGTAAAGTGTTTGCCTTTATCCTGTAACCTTTTAGCAAGCTTTACACAGGGTTCATTATATTTCAAAGCGGAGAACGCCCCCATGAATAAGTACTTTCTGGGTAAGGCCTGTCCCATCTTGACAATTCTCGCTTTAGCCTTAACTGAGCTCCCGGACTCAAATATCCTGGGACACAATCCCACATAAGATGCTAACTGTTTAGCCGAGTCAAACTTCGTAAAGTTATGGGTAATAGCTATCATCGAACTAGCTGTCTTTATCCCCACTCCAGGAATGGACATAAGCGCATCGTAGGTATCCTTAAAGTGAGTTTTTACAACTTGCTCCAATTGTTTCTCTAGTCTGATGATTCGCTTGGAAGTAATTTGAATCTGGCGCTTAATCTCAGCCATAAGTCCTGTATCCTTAAAGGGATTCCGAGACATGGATTCTACTAAGTTTCTAGTCATCGTCAACTGCTTTTGCAAGTTCTCAATGACAGTGAATAGCTGCCTAAGTTTCCCTAATTCTTTCTCTGTTGGCTTCCATTGTGGGATTTCTGTCCTGTGCTGCTGTCCATAGAAAGCTATGAGCTTAGCATCTTCACGATCTGTCTTTGTCCTTTTTAACAGCATCTGACTGTAGCGACGGATCACTAGAGGGTTAACTACCTTGACATGATGACCTGATTCATTAAGTAAACAGGCTAGTTGTAAATAATAATTCCCACTGGCCTCCATGACGAAGATGGACTCCTCCTGATACCCTTGTGGATCCGGCTCTATTGAAGAGAGTTCTTTCAACCACGAGTTAATCCCTGATGAGGTATTTAAGTGGCTATAAGAACGGGAATTACCAGATGAACTCAGCTCAAATACTTCGAAGCTTTTCTTGGAAATGTCAATTCCGTAAACCTTATTCATGATACCTTATTTTGTGCAGCTATGCTGAGGACTGAGCAATCCTATATTCAGGCTCTAAGGCCTATTGTACTGTTCAAGTTTTCAACATTAGGAAGAGGTAGCCAACATCCCAGACGGTCTTTAAAGACCCATGACGCAATTTGGTTTCTACCTCCTCCGATAGCTGCATGGTGAAATGAAAAAGCTAATTCTTTTTCTGATATCACAAGTATAGGATGACGATGATGGGACCTTCCGCCAGTGGTCGATTGTATCGACTGCAATTGCTTGTAGCGCTTTGAGTTAACAGTATGCCTAAGCTACTGACCTTGGAATCGGTCGAAACATTCGACCTCAGGCAAACTCTTATACCTGGCCTGATTCATATAGAGACATAACACAAAAAGGGCTACCTGCCTAGGTAGCCATCAATATCTATTAGATACATGAAAATTTATTTAGCAGCTACTTGCTGGATAGCACTTAACCAGTCTTCTACGTGGTAGGTCTTAGCTATCTTTCCATCTCTCAGATGGTGAATGTCTATGCT
>JBCBKZ010000393.1:0-5479 GCA_038520955.1 Bacteroidota bacterium
ATTAACCAAAGCCTACAAAAATGGAAATACAGCCAGGATCAAGCGGTGAGCTACAAGAAGATTTTCAGTGGCTAACCACTACTAAGAAAGGAGGGAAAAGCTGCGTATTTATCAAGAAGGGATTTAGGTGGAGACGTATCTACCTGGAAGATATAGTCTATGTGGAATCCGATAAGGAATTTGCCCACTTACACGTAAATGGGACCAAGTTCACAGTGAGAAAAAGCCTGAAAGATCTGGGTGAACTTCTACCGGAAACAGGATTTATCAGAATTCACAAATCCTTTCTCATTTCGCAGGATTATGTGGTCTCCTTCTATGGAAACACGGTAGAACTGGAAGTAGATGGAGAAATAAAACCTTTTCCTATTAGCAGAACTTATAAAGCGGGCTTTAGAGAACGCTTCCTCTGTATCTAACAGACTAAAAAGCTTAGGGCTGGAAGTATGTTTATAGATAAAAATTTACGAATTTACTTCTTTCAGCAGGTTAACAACCCATCCTGCTACACAAAGAAGACTTAAACAGACAACTATGAACCTAAGCAAGTTGATGAAGTACGGCCTCATGCTGTGTTTCATCTTAACCACTACATTCGTACAAGCCCAAAAGAAAAAAGCCAAGGAGGAAGAAAAGAAGGAAAAGACTGCCCTCGAAAAGCTTTCTGTTTCTGGCCTAAAGTTCAGATCTGTAGGACCTGCCCTAACTTCAGGTCGTATTTCAGACTTTGCGGTTAATCCCCAAAAACCTCATGAGTACTATGTAGCTACCTCTTCCGGAGGGGTATGGAAAACAGTCAATTCCGGTATTACTTACAAGCCTATTTTCGATTCTCAGGGATCCTATTCCATAGGATGTGTTACCCTTGACCCCAATAACTCTGACGTAGTTTGGGTAGGAACTGGAGAAAACAACAACCAGCGATCAGTAGCCTATGGAGATGGTCTGTATAAATCTACAGATGGAGGCAGCAGTTGGAAGCATATGGGACTGAAGGAGTCTGAGCACATAGGAAATATCATCGTCCATCCAGACAACTCTGACAAGATTTTTGTAGCGGCCATTGGACCACTTTGGAGTGAGGGAGGAGACAGAGGGGTATACATGAGCGAGGATGGAGGAGAAAGCTGGGAGAAGGTGCTGGAAATAGATGAGCACACAGGGGTAAATGAGGTAGTGATGGATCCTTCCAATCCTGATGTACTTTATGCCGCTGCCTTCCAAAGAAGAAGACATGTTTTCACCTACCTGGGTGGAGGCCCTAATTCTGGCATTTACAAAAGTGTAGATGGTGGTAAAACATGGAAAAAAGCCAATAAAGGGTTACCAGGTGTAGACAAGGGAAGAATTGGTCTATCTATTTCTCCTGCTAATCCTGACATCATTTATGCCATAGTAGAAGCAGCCCAGGGAAAAAGTGGATTCTATAAGTCTACTGATAAAGGTGCCAGTTGGCAGAAGCAAAGTGGATTTGTTACTAGTGGTAACTACTACCAGGAAATCATAGCTGATCCTATAGACGCACATACGGTTTACTCCATGGATACCTGGATGAAGATCAGTACGGACGGAGGAAAATCATTTAAAAACGTGGGAGAAGATTTCAAACACGTGGATAACCATTGTATCTGGATAGATCCGAATTACAATCAACACATACTTGTAGGTTGTGATGGTGGGATTTATGAGAGTTGGGATAGAGGAAAAGCCTGGGATTTCAAGGCTAACCTACCTATCACCCAGTTCTACAAGGTGGCACTGGATAACGACTTCCCCTTCTACCATATCTATGGTGGTACCCAGGACAATTTCAGTCTTGGAGGTCCAGCCAGGGTACTTACTGACCATGGCATCAGAAATGAAGAATGGTTCATCACCCACGGAGGAGATGGATTTGAATCTCAGGTAGACCCGGAAAATCCGGACATCGTGTATGCCCAGTCTCAATATGGGGTACTGGTGAGATTTGACCGTAAGAGTGGAGAGGAAGTAGGAATTCAGCCTAAAGAAAGAAAGGGAGAAAACACTTACAGATGGAACTGGGACGCACCCCTTCAGGTAAGCCCGCATAAGAGCGGAAGGTTATATTTTGCAGCTAACAAAGTCTTCAAAAGTGATGATTACGGAAATAGCTGGGAAGTACTTAGTGATGACCTCAGCAGACAGGTAAACAGAAATGAACTGGAAGTGATGGGAAGAGTATGGAGCTTTGAAGCTGTAGCTAAAAACCGCTCAACTTCTCCTTATGGAACCATCGTAGCCTTCTCGGAGTCCCCTGTAGATGAAAATCTCTTAGTAGTAGGGACTGACGACGGGCTAATACACATTACCACAGATGGAGGAGATAATTGGCGTAAAGTGGACAATATAGCAGGCGTACCTAGTCGTACCTACGTGAATAATGTCTACACCTCTCAGCATGACAAAAACGTCATTTACGCTGCCTTCAACCACCATAAGTACGGTGACTTCAAACCTTATATCTATAAATCATCAGATATGGGGGCTACATGGACCAGCATCACCAATAACCTTCCTGAAAGAGGAAGTGTGTATGCCATAGAGGAGGACCATGTCGATGCAGGTCTTATTTTCTGCGGAACTGAGTTCGGTGTATTTTTCTCCCCAAACGGAGGGCAGGAATGGAAGCAGCTCAAGGCAGGTGTACCGGTAATCGCAGTGAGAGACCTGGCCATTCAGCGTAGAGAGAATGACCTGGTACTGGGCACATTCGGTAGAGGGTTTTATGTCATGGATGACTACTCTGCCTTGCGTTCAGTGAATGAAGAAATGAATGAGCAGGAAGGCCAACTCTTTGCCAGTAGAGATGCCCTCATGTTTGAGAAAAGTACGCCCCTTGGATTACCTGGAAAAGCATTCCAGGGAGATAGCTATTATACAGGAGAGAACCTGGGGCCTGAAGCCATATTCACATACTACTTGAAAGACAAGGCTAGTACAGTCAAGGCTGATAGAAGAAAGAAAGAAAAAGAGGAAGCTAAAGATGGAGGTGGTAATGCCTATCCTAGTTATGAAGATTTGAAAAAGGAGAGAGAGGAAATTGCTCCTAAGGTAGTCTTCACCATCAAGGATAGTGAAAATAGAGTAGTGAGAAAACTTAGCAAAAGTCCGGGCAAGGGGATCCAGCGTATTCACTGGGACCTAAGATATGCTTCCAAAGCACCTATCAGACTTTCTTCCAGCGGATTCTATAATCCTTTTGCCGGAACAAGAGAAGGGTCTCTGGTAAGTCCAGGAACGTATACGGCAGAAATGAGTCTTTATAAAGACGGAGCGCTGACGCAGGTAGGAGAACCAATGAGCTTCGAAGTGAAAGCCCTGAACAATACGGTACTCCCTGCTGAAGACCGTATGGCAAAAGTAGCTTTCCAACGTAAAGTGACAGAGCTTTCTCGTTCAATCTCAGGCGCCCAATTCCTGATCAGAGAAATGGAGAATAAACTGAGACACATACAGGTGGCTATTCAGGAAGTAGAAGAGCCTATGGGAGGTTTGGTAGCGGAAGCTAACGGAATCACTGCCAAACTCACGGAGCTTAAGCGGCAGTTGAACGGAGATAGGGTGAAATCTACCCTGGATATTGAGGAGCCACCTACCCCTGCTGGTAGAATAGGATGGATCGGCTATGAGCAGAAATACTCTACTGCCAGTCCGACTAAGACACACATGGATAGTTTTGCCATAGCTGAGGAAGAGTTCAAGCCTATTTTGCTCGCCTTGAAGAAATTGGCAGCAGAAGATATGGAAGCTCTGGAGAAAAAACTGGAAGATGCTGATGCGCCTTATACGCCAGGAAGAGCCATCAAAATGTTGCAGGGGAACTAACGCTAGTTACCCAAAATATTCATGAAATTCATGTAGGGCCACGAGACATCGTGGCTCTACTACTTTGTCAATGGATCATCCTCATAAGCTGAGCCTATATCACACAGGTGGCTCAATAGTTCTGAGAATAACTCATAGAGATCCCTCAGTCTGTCTTTATCCTTTATGTAGGTAGGGGTACTGAAAATCAGCTCAGAAACGCCCTCCCGAAAATCATCAGTCACCCATTCATCATCCACCTTGGAGTAGAGGGAAATATAGGGCTGCCAGGAAATGAGTTTTCTGATAATGTCATTATCAAATAGCGCCTTCAGCTTTTTCTCGTCGTTACCCTGAATGATGAAATCCTTATCAAATTGCCGATGGCCAATTACGATGTCCTGCAGGCCTAGCTTGGTAGCCAACTGAGAAGCAGCATTAGCCCGATAAATGCGGAAGTAGAAGCCATCCCTGTTCACATAAGGAGCGCTTATTTTAGTTCCACGCGTACCATAATGAGAGGTGAGGTAGGAATCAATGGTAATGGTCCAATTATCATGAAAAGCTTCAACTTTTTCGACACTCTTCCTTTTTTTCGCTGGTATATAGTTGGCGCCAATTTCCTCACTTAATTTTTGCCAAACGCTGACTTTATTTTTCCGGAAGTGGCTAAATTTTTTAGGCATGTATCAAACTAACAAAATTCCGTATTTCTTCTGGAGAATAATCCAAGATTCATGTTGAAACTCCTACACTAAAAAGCCCTCTGAGTGCCTAGCCCCTACTTTGTGTATTATTCACTCATTTCTCTCGAATTTTTTATTCCACATAAACGTAACAACCATTCCTGCTGCAGTTTCTCCTTTTCCTAATCAATTGATTTATAGAACAGTTACCTTATTTGAAAAAAGGGCATAAACAAATGAAAAATATTCTTACAGTGTGAATATAGCATATGTGGACCTCTCCTTCCTGCCTTTGTTTCACATATTAATCAACAGCTATGAACAAACCATTTTACCTCAGGGGCATTCTGTCCCTAATCGTTATTGTATTTTTCTCTCAAATTCATGCACAGGATTTCCCAATTGGCCTTAAGGCTGGTGTGAACTTCGCAAGTATCAGTGTAAGTGAAGGAGCTGAACCAGATGGAACCATAGGGTTTCATGTAGGCGCATTTACCCATTTTGATGTAGCAGATAATTTTGTCATTCAGCCAGAACTGCTGGTATCTCTTCAAGGTGGGGAAGATGCGAACATTACTTACGTGAATGTGCCCGTTGTGGGTAAGTACTTCATCACTGATGAGTTTAGCGCGCATGCTGGACTTCAGTTTGGGATAGTAGTAGCTAAGGATGACGAGCTTGACGGCTTCCTCAGGACACTTGATGTGAGTGTACCTCTTGGGGTCGAGTATCAAATTACTGACGGGATAGGAGCAGGTCTAAGATATGCACTAGGAGTGTCCGATGTTTCGGATTTGGCAGACTCTATCTTTAGGGATGTTAACTGGTTTAACAGAGTCCTTCAGGTCTTTGTAACCGTTAACTTACCAGGTTCAAACTAATGTTAATAAAGCCTTCCCTTGTCATTAGGGAAGGCTTTATCTCACTTTTTCCTTAAGTATACACTGCTATAGGTTGATTCCATCTTT
>JBCBKZ010000394.1:0-5470 GCA_038520955.1 Bacteroidota bacterium
GGTTGTATAGATCTGCTCCCGTCAGTCCTCCTATGTTCATGCCTCCACTTGATAAATCCTTATTTCCCCACGAGCAGTCTCTAATAATGATATCATGCACCTTAATATTCTCTCCCCAGAATAGCCATATCCCTGTGAAGTAGGTCTTTTCAACCTTCACATCGAAAATCTCCACATTGGTTCTTCTGTGAATGAGAATGCCTGCATAGATATTCTTGTTCTTTCCATCTATGGTAAAGCCACTGATGGTATGATTACCAGTGGTCATATTGTACTGGTTGTAAGCCGAGATGAGGACTTTTTCCAGCTTATAAGGAAAGGGAGTTCCTTCATAAAAGGAAGAAGCCGCGGTAACAATGGTTTTATCCATCCCAGCACCCTGGATACTGACGCCTGGCTTTAACACTACCTGTCCAGTTTCCACATAGGTCCCTTCTGCCAGTATGATGGTGTGTCCCTCATTAGCTGTCATCTGATCAGCTGCATACCTGAGGGTTTTCCAGGGTTTAGCCTGGCTTCCATCACCGGAATTATCAGAACCTGAAGGACTTACGTAAAAATTAGCCGCTTTTTGGCTAAGGGGAATTAGCAAAAGAAGGATAAGAAAAATCGGATATCTACTGATCTTCATTGGGCACATTAGCTAAGGTTCGCTAATATGTGAACGCCCTAAGGAAAGCTTACTTATGTAATTGTAAGGGTTGATCTACTTTCATCTCCCTTACAAGGGTAAAGTAAGAAATGAGCAGAAACTCTACAACTTCCTGAACAGTCCCAATCTCCAACAAAAATCACAACTTACTGTATATCAACGCATCATACAGCAGTTCTAGCTAAGAAAATTCCCAGAACCTATTTACAGGAAATCTCTATTCATCTCGCAAGAGTTGAAAGCTTGCGATTATCATGTAAGAAATGACAATCTTTTGTCCGCCTATTTTACAAGATCGAAGAAAGACTCATAATGAGCGGAGATTTTCCTTGCCTTATTCTTCCAGGTTTGGGTTAAGGCAAACTCATAGGCGTACTTACCATAGGCCTCACATTGGGCTGGGTCATGGTACAGATCCTCCACTCCCTTTGCTAAAATGGCCGCCGTCTCGTCTGGGGTAGTCACCGGAACCTTGATTCCAGCCCCATCAGGTACCAGAGATTTAGCCCCATGTAAATCCAGGGTCAGTATAGGTAAGCCACAGGCCATGGCCTCCAAATACTGGAAAGCAGAAGAATCTCTCAGGCTGGTGAACATGAAGAGGTCATGCGTGAGGTAAGCCTCCCTGACATCTGCCCATGGAACCATCCCTCTCCAGTCTACTTTATCTTTCAGGTCGAACTCTGTTAGCCATTCTTCCATGAAAGAACCCATTTGGCCATCTCCCAGGATGGTGAGTTCAAAGGGAATATCGGGGTTTACTTTGGATAAGGCTTCCAGGACTAGTGGTAATCCTTTTCTAGGGAAGAGTCTACCTACCCATAAAATCCGCAACTTCTCTCCGCGAGTTCTCTCAGGAAATTCTTCTGGAAAAAACTCCTCTGGCAAGCTGGTATCCAGGAACAACTGGGCATTAGGCGCACCTATATCCCGGACAAGGTCCAAGGTCTCATAATTGGTGGTTAAGACCAGTTCTGCATTTCTCAGCGTCTTTTTGGCGTCCTTATTGAAAGCCAACAAGAGCTTGCTGATCCATGTCCTGACTATTTCCAGCTTCCACCAGTGATAGAAGTACTTCTTGAAAGCCTTGGGCGCATCCTGTCCGCCTCCACAGGGGCCGAAGACCATTTTTTTATTCAGTCTCCATAAGGCGGATCCTAACTGTGGACTACCTATGGTGATATGGTGTACGATGTCAAAGTCTTTCTCTGACTCCAGCTTTTTAGCTACCTGATACGCTTTTTTCTGCCAGTACAAATAGTGGACGTAAAAGCCCAACTCATACTCAAAAAACACATCTACCCAGGAAGGAAGGGGTACTAGTACAAAATTGAGGTTGGGATGCGGATGTTCTCTGAAGAAAGATTGGACTTCCTCAGAAATGTGGTAGGTAGAAGTCAGGCACCAAACCTCATGGCCTAACTCAGCCATGTTAAGGACCATATTATACCCATTCCCCATTTCTCCTCCCTTATTGGGTTCGCAAGCGTAAGCAGATACCAGAATTTTCATACGATTTACCACTGTTTTTTGATCCAATATCCAAGCATTCTGCGAGCATATCCATTAGCCAGATATAGAGGCATATATACTGGCGGGCAATGACGAAAGGTGATGATGGTGAAGTTTCTCAAATTGCCCCCACCCTTTATGTCAAAAAGGTGTTTATAGAAGTTTTTGAAAGTCTTTTTATTCTTCCTGATTTGGTGATTGCCACTCTCATCCGGAAAGGTGTATAGGACCGAATCATAATTACAGTAGATCTTGTACCCCTTTCTGGCTGCACGATAAGTAAAGTCATAATCTGCATAATAGTGGGGCAACTTTTTCTCCTCAAATAGACCTATCTTCTTAAATACCTCCACCGGAATCCAAAGCCCCCTGGCAGGATAGTGAGTTACCTCATGTATACCATTCCAGTCTTCCTCTGGAAGCACCTCTAATAACTGAATAGCTGTAGCCCATTTCCAGTCTGTAATCTCCCCTCCGAAAAATGGTTTCTTGGTATCATAAGCTACGTCAAAAGCTCCCAATAAAGAATTAGGTTCTCTCTTGGACCAGTACACCATTTTCTCCATGAAATCAGGCTCTGCTACTACATCATTATTCAGCGTCATGATGACAGAAGGGTTCTGCTTGAGTGCATACTCCACCCCTACATTGGTGGAAGCAGTCCAAAAGAGGTTACCAGGCGTTTCCAGTCTGATTACTTCCGGGAATTCCTCTTCCAACATCTTATCAGTTCCATCCGTGGAGCCGTCATCCACTATGATGGTTTTAAAATCAGTAAATGTTTGCTCTTGTAAAGAATACAGACACTTTCGGGTAAATTCCTTTCTGTTAAAAACAGGTATAACTATGTAAATCATGTTATGCACTTTTTGCCCCGACCTGGATAAACAGGTCCTGCATTTTATCCATAAAGACATCCATGGTGAAATTGCTTTCAAAGCGGAGTCTTCCCTTTTTTCCCATTATTTCTCTGAGTGCAGGATCATTCATTAGCCTCTGCAGCTTCTCTGCTACGCTAGCCGGATCCTGGATAGGCACCAGAAAGCCTTCCTCTCCATCCGTCACTATGCTCGGGATACCTCTCCAACTGCTGGCCACTACTGGCAGGTTGAACTGCATGGCTTCCAATAAGACTATTCCAAAGGTTTCTGCTTCATAGAAGGTGGGAAAGCAGAATATGTCCGCCTGCTTATAAGCAGCTTGTTTCTCTTCACCCACCAGTAATCCTCTAAATAGCACTTCTTTTTCCAGTCCTAATTGAGCGACTTTCTCTTTTGCTTCCTTCTCGTAATCATCCGTAAAGAATGGACCTACCACGTGAAACTCGAAACCTGAAACACCTCTTTTCCTCAATAGGTCTGCCGTTTCTATGAGAGTTGTAACCCCTTTGGTTTCTCTTACTGCCCCTACAAATAGAATCCGGAGAATTTCATCCTGAGGCTTTACCACACTGCCATTAAGCATGCTAGCTTCATCCGCTACTCCGTAGGGAATAACCACCTGCTCCTTGGAACGCATATTGGCTCCATCCTGAGGATTGAAGTCTGAAAGGAGAATAGAAGCATCCGACTTATAGTATGCCCCTCTGAATAAAGGCTTGAGAACTGTAGGGAGTTCTTCATAGGATTCTGACACACCACCGGCATGAAAATGAAAGATTACTTTCTTGAAAAAGGGTCTCACACAATTAAGAATAATGAGGTCTCTGTAGATAGGAATCTTGACCGGACCTGAAGGCGGATAGTACAGTAGCTTAATGTTGTGCTTAAATCTGACCTTGAGAATCTCCAGTATCAACTTAAAGAGGTGGAGCACTTTGCCGAGCTGAAATTTCCCCACTTCTTCGAGATTACTGGAAAATGCCATGCGTACGAAATGCAGCTCAACTTTATCAAAGTCGTGCTTCACAAGGCGCTCTATCATGATGGCCTGTCCGTGATAAGGAGGAGGTGTCTGTCCAACGACCAATACTTTTTGCATCAAAAAATTAATCTGTTAATTAATCTTTAGTAGTAATGATACAATCAGCAAGGGGGATCTATATAAACCACTATTAGTCAAGTTACTAATCTCACAGTAGTAGATTGACTTTTCTTTACCCAACAGCATTTTTCTCTTTTCCAACGGTAGCATATTGGGCCAATCGATCTACCTTCTGGGCAGAAAACCTGTTTTTCTTCTTCCTTAATGGAACAGTCTTAATCACTACTGGTGAGGCTAGGGCCAGCATAAGTATATACCCCCAACCACCAGGAACCACAAAGGTGTCTATTTGCAGAAGGGCAAAAATCAGGAAGAAACTCAGGTATGCAGCTTTGTGAGTATTGGATTCATCCAGACGGTTTCGGTAGTATTTGCCTGTCATGTATATGATGATTCCAAAACTGATGATTCCCACCAATCCCTGGTCCACCGTAATCTCTATGAGGGCTGAGTGAGAATGTAGTACCCAGGGGTCCTTTACATTCCACAGCTTAATTACCTTTTGGTATAGACGAAGATAGCCCCCTCCATTAAATCCATTCCCAAACAGCAAACCGGTCCTATCCTCAAACATCCAGTTAAGACCTGATTCCCAGAGATAGGATCTACCGTTGAAGGTAGTGATGTCTTTTTTATTTACCCGCTGCATGACAGAGGCAAAGACCGGCTGACTTAAGACATAGTAAACCAGGTTTCCGAAACTCATTAAGCCTGGTAGTAAAAACCAGGTAGCTATGTACCAGAAGTTGTAAGCTCTTAAAGCACGGATCATAGCCAACACTATAATTAAGCCCACCAAAATGGTACTTAGTCGGGAGTTCACCTTCATGAACATCAGCGTATCCACCATCAGCAGTAGTGCATAACCGGCAAAATAATAGGGCTGTGTTTTCCGGAAGTCCAGCATCCGGTAAAAGGCGAAGAGCGCTACAATCAACATGATGTTTCCACCTTCATAAATCCCTCCAGTAAAGGGGAAATTTACCCTTCCAGGGATGTAATGATTAGAGTTAGTAAAGCCCGCCCCCCAACCTAGAACATTAATGAACCATAGGACCAGCATCCCCTTGAAGAAAAGGTCCAGAAAGTCAAAATCGGGATCATCATGATTATAGTAGTGCAATACTATGAAGCCATGAAAGGGAATCAAGGCCATCATGGAGAAGGCTGCAGCAGCCTTAAACGTTAGGTTAGGAACTCCGTGTGTAAGCCCCAACATCCTCGCCACTATGGCGGTACCGATGAAAAATATGACTACCCAGTAGAAACCATTTGTGGTGACCTTAATATGGTTCCTTCCAGCGTACTTACTTCTGTGAATGT
>JBCBKZ010000395.1:0-5466 GCA_038520955.1 Bacteroidota bacterium
CCGCAAGTTTGGCGTATTATCACGGACCATTTGGAAAGCTATGCTTAGCTTTAAACATATTTAAGAACGTTACTTACTACTCGTTAACATCAGAACACTATGAATCAATCAAGGACTTACGACATCATCATCTGGGGTGCTTCAGGATTTACAGGAAGATTAGTTGCGGAATATCTCTATAAAAAATATGGGGCTAACAAGGAGCTGAAATGGGCCATGGGGGGAAGGAATGAAAGTAAACTGGAAGAAGTGAGAGCTGCCGTGGCGGATGAGACTGTTCCTCTGGTGATAGCTGATAGTCATGATGAGGCAAGTTTGGATGCTATGACCAAGCAGGCTAAGGTTATTTGTACCACTGTAGGACCTTACGCCAAATATGGCGCTCCCTTGGTAGCTGCCTGTGTAAAGAATCAAACCCATTATTGCGACTTAGCCGGTGAGCCTCCCTTTATCCGGGAAATGATAGATAAGCACCATGATACAGCCAAAGCTAATGGAGTAAAGATTGTGCATAGCTGTGGGTTTGACTCTATCCCATCAGATTTGGGCGTGCTATATTCCCAACAACAGGCGAAAAAGACCTTTGGAGAGTACGCTACAAAAGTCAGTATGCGGGTGCACGACTTTGCTGGAGAATTAAGTGGAGGTACCTACGCTTCCCTTTCTAACAATATTGAGATGGCCATGCAAAACAGGGACATTCTCAAAGTCTTAATGCATCCTTACGGATTAAATCCTACCGTAGAACAAAGTGGTCCTGATACACCAGGGATACAGTCGGTGGTGTATGATGAGACCGCCAAAACCTGGATTGCTCCCTTTATGATGGAAGCCATCAATACCAGAATTGTGCGCCGTAGCCATGCACTGGAAGACTTTCCGTATGGTGGAGATTTTAGTTACGATGAGGCCATCAAGGGAGGCGATGGGGAAGAGGGGAAGAAGAAAGCTCAAAAGATAGCCTTCCAGGCAGCCGCTTTAGCTGCCCGTCCCGGAACGCCAGAAAAGGCCATCATGGATGAGAGAATGCCTAAACCTGGAGAAGGACCTGATCAGGCTGCCAGAGAAGCCGGATATTACAATTGTCATCTCTACCTAAGCCTATCAGATGGAAAGTTGGCTAGAGGAATAGTAACAGGTGATATGGATCCCGGCTATGGTTCTACCTCGAAGATGCTGGCTGAAAGCGCTGTTTGCTTAGCAAAGGATGACCTCCCTGAAATGGCTGGTATATTAACACCTGCTACTGCCATGGGTTCCCCTTTAGTGGACAGATTAATTGCTAATGCAGGCTTAACCTTTTCTTTTGAAGAAATGGAATAGGGCTCTTTACAGTGTAGGGAATCTGGTTTATGACACTTATTGGCTTGGGGGTTAAACCCTAAGCCAATTTAGTTTGAAGCCTGATGGTGGGATGAATCAAGGGCTTTCTAACTCACGAGAGTGGAAGATATGGCCTTAGCACATCTAACCCCATCCAGTGCCGCCGACATAATGCCGCCAGCATAACCTGCCCCTTCTCCGCATGGGTATAAGCCTTCTACTTCTGGATGCATGCAGCTTTCTCTTTCTCTGGGGATTTTGACAGGAGAGGAGGTGCGGGATTCCACACCTACTATGACAGCTTCATTGGTTAGGTAGCCTTTTAGTTGCTTTCCGAACAGCCTGAAACCATTCCTAAGTTTATGGGCAACATGCTTAGGAAGGACCTCCTTCATATTCACGGAGTTTAGCCCAGGTATGTAAGAACAGTCGGGTAGGGTAGAGGAGGGTTTGCTGTTTAGGAAGTCCATGAGCCTTTGGGCAGGTGCTACCTGTTTCCCGCCTCCCGCCTCAAAGGCCCGTTGTTCGACTTTGGCTTGTAGATTCATGGCAGATAAGGGAGAATCCTCAAAGCCTGTTATATCCTCAGGATTAATCTGTACGACTATACCTGAATTAGCAAAGGGGTTATTCCGTTTAGAAGGAGACCATCCATTTACCACTACTTCCCCTTCTTCTGTGGAGGCAGGACAAATAATTCCTCCCGGGCACATACAAAAGGAGTACACTCCCCTGTCATCCACCTGTTTCACCAGAGAGTACGAAGCTGCAGGTAAGTTTTCGTGTCTGGGAGACTGATGGTATTGAATCTGATCTATAAGTTTCTGGGGATGTTCTACCCTCACCCCGAGTGCAAAAGGCTTGGCCTGAATCTGGATATTCTTCTCCACAAGAAGCTTGAAAATGTCTCTTGCTGAATGCCCCGTGGCCAGGATCAGCTGTTGACAATCCCACTTCTCATTTCCATTTACTTCTATGGCCGTTAGCTTACCCTCTTGCACATGTATGTCCGTGAGCCGGGTATCAAAATGAATTTCTCCTCCACAAGCGAGAATGTGTTCCCGCATGTTCTGGATGATCTCAGGAAGTTTGTTTGTTCCTATATGGGGGTGGGCATCTATGAGAATATCCTCAGTGGCCCCAAAGTGTACCAGTAGCCTTAGTACGCTTTCTGTATTCCCTCTTTTGAGGGAACGGGTATAAAGCTTACCATCTGAGAAAGTGCCTGCCCCTCCTTCTCCGAAGCAGTAATTGCTGTCAGGATTTACTTTCCCTTCTTTTGTCAGGGCTGCAAGATCTCTCCTTCGTGCTCTTACGGCTTTTCCTCTGTCTATGAGGAGAGGTTTTACCCCTTGCTGGATCAGTTCTAAAGCTGCAAATAAGCCTGCAGGTCCTGTTCCTGCTATGATGACTTCCGGTGCCTCACGCACCATCTTCCATTCTGGTTGGAAGGGAGTAGCTTCTGCATCTCCTATTTCTATTCTCAGGACATAAAGAGGCTTCTTTTTTCTGGCGTCAATGGATCTTCTAAGAATGTGCCAGTCGGGAAGTTTGTGAGGAGAAAGCTTGAGGGAACGAGCAATAGCCTTTTCCAGGAATGCCTGTTCATGGAGATACTCTGGAGGAACCTGTATGGTACATGTTTGAGCCATCCCTCAAAGGTAGGGATGTATTCCTAAAAAATTAGCCTCTCCCTAAAAAGGAAGAGGCTGTAGCAAAATGATTGCTTATGTATGTGCTTACTGGCGATCTTGTCTATTCACGATCATACCTGCCGCTACAGTTTCATTTGTAAACTCATCTATGATGATCATACTTCCCGTAGTACGGTTTCTTGTATACTCATCAAAGGTGAGTGGAGTGGCGGTTCTCAGAAGAATTCTTCCGATATCATTCAATCCTATGTTCTTGTCATTCTCCACTCTGTGTAGCGTATTCACGTCTACTTTATATCTCACATCCTTGATGACACATCTGGCATCTCTGGTGGTATGACGTAGCTTATATCTTCCATTAGGATTCAGTGGCTTATCGTTCATCCAACAAACCATTACCTCAATATCCTGACTGATAGTAGGCTGATTGTGAGGCTTCACAATCATGTCTCCTCTGCTGATGTCAATGTCATCCTCTAGTGTGATGGTTACAGACATAGGAGGGAATGCCTCAGATACTGGCCCTTCATGTGTATCAATGGATTTGATCTTGGACGTAAATCCGGATGGAAGCACGATGATCTCATCTCCAGGCTTGTAAACCCCACTGGCTACTCTTCCTGCATACCCACGGTAGTCATGGTACTCGTCAGTCTGGGGACGAATCACATACTGTACCGCAAAACGACTGTCCACAAAGTTGTGGTCGTTTGTCAGGTGTACATTCTCCAGTGTATAAAGTAGAGGAGAACCTTTGTACCATGGTGTCATTTCACTCTTATCTACCACGTTATCTCCTTTCAGAGCACTGATAGGGATGAAGCGGATATCAGGTACATTCAGCTTAGAAGAGAATTCTTCATACTGCTTCTTGATCTTCTCATACTGCTCCTCAGAATAGTCTACCAGGTCCATCTTGTTGATGGCTACTACCAGGTGCTTTATTCCTAAAAGAGAAGCGATGAAAGAGTGTCTTTTGGTTTGCTCTACCACACCGTTTCTTGCATCTACCAGGATGATGGCCAGGTTTACAGTAGAAGCTCCTGTAACCATGTTACGGGTGTACTGTATATGTCCGGGCGTATCAGCCAGAATGAACTTACGGTGTGGTGTAGCAAAATAGCGGTATGCTACATCTATGGTGATCCCTTGTTCTCTTTCCGCTTTCAGGCCATCAGTCAATAAGGCCAAATCTATTGTCTCTGATCCTCTTCTCTCACTTGTTCTTTCAATCGCCTCAATCTGATCTTCGAAAATGGATTTAGTATCATAGAGCAGGCGACCTATGAGTGTACTTTTTCCATCATCCACACTACCAGCCGTCGAAAATCTTAATAAATCCATGTATAATGTTTTGTTAATGATTGTCTGTTAAAAAATACTTCTAGAAATACCCTTGCTTTTTTCTGTCCTCCATGGCGCTTTCAGAACGCTTGTCGTCAGCTCTGGCTCCTCTTTCAGTCTGGCGGGTGGCAGACACCTCTTCAATCACCTTGTCAATGTCATTGGCATCAGACAAAACAGCTCCAGTACAGGTAGAATCACCAATTGTACGGAACCTTACCGTCTTATTCTCATACTCTTCCCCTTCCATGAGGGTAATGAACTCAGACTTTCCAAGTAATACACCACCGCGGTTAACTACTGTACGCTCATGCGCAAAGTAGAGGCTTGGTAGAGGCACCTGCTCAGTCTTTAGGTACATCCAGATATCCATCTCAGTGAAGTTACTGATAGGGAATACACGGAAATTTTCTCCGGGATTTTTAAATCCATTATACAGGTCCCAAAGCTCAGGACGCTGGTTTTTAGGCTCCCACTGTCCAAATTCATCTCTGTGTGAGAAGAATCTTTCTTTAGCTCTGGCCTTTTCTTCATCTCTTCTGGCGCCTCCCAGACAAGCATCAAACTTGTGTCTGGCTACCATGTCAAGTAGGGTAACACTCTGAATGGCGTTTCTACTTGGGTTAGGCCCTTTTTCCTCCACAGCTAAACCGTTATCAATAGATTCCTGAACTGAGCCTACAATCAGCTTTACTCCCAGGTCTGCGATAAATCTGTCTCTAAATTCAATAGTCTCAGGAAAGTTATGTCCTGTGTCTATGTGCATAAACGGGAAGGGAATCTTAGCAGGATAGAATGCCTTTTTTGCAAGGTAGGCTAAGGTAATGGAATCTTTTCCGCCTGAAAACAGCAGAACAGGATTCTCAAATTGAGCCGCAACTTCTCTAATAACGTAAATGGCTTCCGCCTCTAGCTGTTTCAGATGGCTAAGTCTGTAATCCACTTTATTATTGATTTATGGTCCAAAAAATCACTTCCTTTTCAGGAGTCTGATTGTCTAATACTTAAAAAAAATACAGTTAACTGAAAATGTGTTGACAGTTAACCTTTTATCTCGGGCAAAACTGCCGTCATAAGTTCATTTTTGCAAGTCTCAATGTCCTTACTGTCAGTTTTTCAGTCGTAAAAGGGTGCTAACGGTGTT
>JBCBKZ010000396.1:0-5463 GCA_038520955.1 Bacteroidota bacterium
CAACTATTTAACATTTTGTGCCAATTCCATTTTCACTCATTATGAGAATGTGTTTTTCAAAATGAGAAAAACGGGGCCTTACATAGACTATTTTTAGCTTTTCACTCCCTGGAATTGATAAATCAGGGAGAATTCTAACCTCATTCTCTTCATGAAAGATTATGGACTAAGCTTGCCAGGGAAGTATCTGGGTTCTTCTCCCATAATGATTCTGTATTTCCCAGGTAGGAACATAGATTTTCTCGTTTAGCATTATGAATGGGGTCATCTCTCTAGAGAATATTACAATGCACATCCCAGAATACGTTTTGGATATCGCCAATTGACTATCAGACAATTATCATATATCTCATGGATCTTTAACCAACAGAATATTGCGGGCAGGCCGTTCCTCCACAGGTTGTGGGGGGATAGAGGTGATGCATTGGAGGGACAATGCATTTTTGCTTACTTTTTTTGCTAAGGAAAAAAGTAAGTCTCGCTGAAGGCGACGAAGCACTTAATTAAAAAGTAGCTTTGAATAAAATCAGAGATCACTACAAAACATACTTCTGCCTTCCCAACTCTTCAAAACCTATCATAGGCCCCCAAGCCCTGGCTAGGAGAGTTAGTACAATGTGTATATATTTCGAAAAATAGGATTACCGTTTATGTTTAGGGCACTCAGGATTATTCTTCTCCTGGCTTCATTCTGCCCTGTCATTCTTGCCTTTAACCAAAACACCTTTGGGAATGAGTGGTTCAATGCTCAGACAGCTCAACCTTGGGTGAAGATGCTAGTGGAAAATGATGGCGTCTACCGGATTTATCCGCAAGACCTTCCACAAGCTGGTGACTTTTCTAATCTTTCTCACAGCGGCTTAAAGATTTACCATAGAGGGCAAGAAGTACCTATCTACGTAAAATCCTCTGGAAACGACTGGTCTTACCTGGAATTTGTAGGTAAGAAAAATGATGGTGGAGATGATAAGAGTCTCTTTGACCAATCGGAAAATCAGGCGAATCCTCACAAGAGCCTTTTCACGGATCAATCTGCCTACTTCTTAAGTTGGTCTGAGACTCCCGGAAAACGCTACATTCAGTATTTCGATCCCATTTATAGTGGCAAGGAGTCTGAACCCTACGTCTACGCTGAAAAGGAAGTAGCTACAGACTTTTCCACCTATGTAGCAGGAGGTGGGGGGCCTTATAGTACGACCTTCAGCCTGAATAGCAGCTATGTGGAAGGAGAAGGATATCATCTGGGCGCTTTCTCAAGAAATAATCCACTGGAGTTCAGCGTGACGCTTCCCGGAATTATCCCGAATGATACGGCGGACTTCTTCCTTGACTTTGGGACCTTTGGCGCTTCTCAAACCAGGCATATCATTCGGGTAGAAGAACTTCTCCCAGACTATGCGAGAATACTGGATACCATATGGAATCCCCAGGATATCTACCTGGCTTCCTTTGAAAAGAAAATACGGGTCCCTACTACCTCTGTTCACACTTACAGGTTACGTGCATTCAATGAGCCTAGTGATGACCAAAGTTTAAGATGGTTCAAGGTTCATTATCCCCACACGCTAGACCTGGAAGGAGAAGGCAGACTGGATGTTTCCAGATGGACTCATACTACAGATGCCTTTCTAATACTAAATGATTTTGGGACCTCTAATGAAATCCATGCCTACTATGACCAGGAACCTATTATGGCCCTTGGAATGGTTAGCCAGAATACAGCAAGAATTAATCTTCCAGGAACCCAGCATAAACAAGGAATTTGGATAGCAGGTAATGAGGCAGTCTTAACACCAGAATTTCAGGATATTTCTTTCTCCGGCCTTTGCTCTAACGCCACTGAAGCTGATATTCTCATCATTACCCATCCTTCCCTTCTTTCTTCTGCTTCTGCCTACAAGGCTTACCGGGAATTGCAGGGATATTCCACCTTCCTGGCCACCACAGATGAGATCTATGATGAGTTTGGGTATGGGAGTAAGACGCCTCAGGCCATCAAACGATTTTGTGCCTGTGCCAGGAAAAACTGGAGCTTGCCACCTGAGCACGTAGTACTTTGGGGAAAAGCGTACCAGCAGGAAAGAGAGCACGTTCAGGATCTGGTCCCCTCTTACGGCTATCCCGCCAGCGACTGGTTATTGGTCATGGAGGACCAAAATACCATCCCAGAAATGGCCATAGGGAGAATACCCGTAAGTACTGATGAGGAGGGCATGAACTACCTCTCTAAGATTCAGCTATACGAGATTCAGGCTGGGGATCAGAAGATGAAAAAGGGGGTTTTGATAGGTGGAGGAATTACCTCTCAAGAGCAGGAACAAATAGAAGATGCGCTGGACAGGTACACGGATTACTTTATTGATTCTGAAAGTGAGGGGCCTTTCTTCCATAAAGTAGATGCGTCTTTCTCTTCAGATAGCAACTATCATCAGACCATATCTGACGGCGTAGGATGGATTCACTTCATGGGGCATCCCCTTCAGAATGCAGAAGACATAGAACTGTTCGAGGCATCTGCTTACCAGAATGATTCTCACTATCCCTTCATTTTTGCCATGGGGGATGAGAGGGGAGAATTTACTGCAGAACTGGCCTTCGGAGAAAAATGGATCATAGAAGATGGGAAAGGAGCCATTGCCTATTTGGGAGCATCAGCCATAGGATTTCTCTCTCAGCAAGAGGCCTATGGAGACCGTGTCTATGACAATCTCTTCTTCAAACATAACGGCTCCATAGGAACTATTCTCAAAGAATCTGTTAGGGACATTATCATGGATCACAATCTCCTTTCTTACAGAAATCAAGCTATACAGTTTAATCTATTGGGAGATCCATTGCTGGATTTACACATAGCGGCTGACATCACCACCAGTCTGGATGAAGCAGATAAGCAACTATATGATGTGAAGATTTACCCAAATCCGGCCAGTAGCCAGTTCACCCTTGATTATCAGCTACCACCTCATGCTAGAGAACTCCATGTACGTGTGATCAACATGCTGGGAACGGAGGTACATAGAACTACTATCCATAGCCCAGCCGGACAAGCAAACATTAACTTAGATACCCATTCCAAATTTCTAATGAGAAAAGGAAAAATGAGACAATCAGGTCATTCCTACTTTTTGGATATCCTGATCACGGATTTTTAGGAGAGGCGCAAATCTCCATAGATGTCGTCATGTAGGAGTACTTAAGTACTCACGCCAGGTCCCGGTCCAGCCGGGACTCTTTTTATTTACGGGAATTGCTGACAAAGGCCACATGCTTACTGTCGGGGGACCAGGAAGGCACATTGATGGTTCCTTGTCCACCATACAGATAGGCTATGGTCCTTGGGGCTCCTCCGTCTAATGGCATCAGCTTGAGGCTCACAGGTTGATAAAAGGGATGAGCATTCAGAGGAATATCAGCAGGATAGGCCAAATACACCATCCACTTCCCATCAGGAGAAATATGAGGAAACCAGTTATTGGTTTCTTCGAAGGTGAGCTGCTCTCGTGCTGAACCATCAGGCTTCATACGCCAGATTTGCATGCTGCCTGAATGGCTACCGTTGTAATAGATATATTCTCCAGCAGGATCATACTCACATCCATCTACATGCTCAGCTTCGGATATATCCGTCAGTTGTTCTTCCTCTCCTCCATGGATGGACTTACGGAAAATGTTGTATCGCTCATCCCCTTCTCTTTTTGCTACATAAATGACAGACTCATTATCCGGGCTCCAGCCATGCCAGTAGGAGGGTGTGTGTTCCGTTACCAGTGTAGGTTCTCCTCCTTCCAAGGGTAACACATAAACTGTAGATCCACCAGCAGGCATATTCTCCCTATGATGGCTGATAGCCAGCAGCTTCCCATCAAAGGAGATCCCGTGGTCATTATTATTTCTATCTGCCAATCCAGTGTCTAGCTTCTGAGGCTCTCCTCCGTCCAGAGAAATGGTATAAATATGTCCATCCTGATTATATAGTAGCTTCTCCCCATCCGGCATCCAGTTGGGCGCTTCCAGCTTTCCTCTATGCTCATGGATGATTTTCCTTTCTCCAGTAAATACATTGAGGGTTTCTAGTCTTGAACCCAGAAAGCCTTCTTTGTAAGCGTCATAGCCACTTTGTACCGGCTGGTCTATGCGTACATTCCAGGCTTTAGCTTTGGATTTAGTTTGGCTGGAATGAAGATGTCTGAAGTTAATTATGACTAACCCTACTAATACTTCCTCATTCATTTCAGGCTTTTCGGCCCTATACCATTCCATCAAGGGCTCTCCTTTATTGGCTATTCTAAAAATAATTTGATCTCTATCTCTCTCAACTTGTAGGGTTTCATATCTCCGAGGGAAAGATGGCACTTCTCCAATTGCTTTAGGCAAACCACCCTGTACAACCTGATTTTGTTCATTCAACAGCAAACTCACGGTATTAGCAGAATCTTTCTTTAGGGTATTTCTCACCATAACACCCAAGAGTGCCATCTCTTCAATAGTATCCCTCCAAGCCAAATTCGCTGTGAAAATAAAATTTCCAGAGACCTTCTTGTACACAAAATGTTCCCCCCACTGATCTGAATCAGGGCTTTCTAAGTAATAAGCCTGATCCTTAAGATCATAATCAGAGATTCCAGCTTGATTCTCTGCATGTATATCAGCCTTTTCAGATAAGTAGTCTGAGGGAAAATCTTGTGAATAATATCTTAATGGATTCATTACCAGGATGGCCAGAAGAAACACTCGAATAGTAAGCATGAAATCAAGGGTCTTTATGGAACACTAAAATGTATTTACGATGCTAACATACTGTCTACTTCTATTTTTAGTGGAGGAAGGTCTTGATGAATACTTCTCCAGATGGTCTCAGTGTTATAATCATCATATTGATGAGCCAAGGTATTCCTGCGGTTAATTAACCGATCGGCAGCAACTAGCTCTACCTCCATCTTCTGGAGTTTATTTAAAGCTTCACCAATAATGATAAGTCTTCTTTCAACTGCATCCTGAAGCATCATATCCTCTTCATATTGCTCGAGGCTATCTACAGCTGATAAGTAATTATTAAGAATGGCATCAATGGAATAGGAAATATCAAACAGGTACTTTTTTACTCTCCTTGTCATACAAAAGCACGCTTGTCTCCTTTATCTCTTCAATGAAATAAGGATTCTTCAGACTCGGGAAATGAACGAAATCAATCTTCCTCCCAAAGAGACTCTCAACAGATTCTATAAACTGTGAATGATTATCGAGGTAGTCTTCATCCAAAATAGAGCCTCTGTCCCATTCATACAGTAGGTCTATATCAGAATCTTCACCAAAATTCTGACCTAACACAGACCCAAATACCCATAACCTTTTCAGGTGATGAATTTCACATAGTCTAGATAAATCCTCTATATGTTTTTCAATTATGGCTGGGAACATAGTTCTTTTACGATCATATCATAAGATAAGGTTCTATCTCATGTT
>JBCBKZ010000397.1:0-5445 GCA_038520955.1 Bacteroidota bacterium
ATATACCGTTCACTACGCCAACTTTTGAAAGGTGAGCAATGATGGAATTATCATCATGGGAAAAGACAACTTCATCCACAAATACTCCTTTATCTATGTCGTAAGAATTTATCAGTTCTCCATTAATTGTCCAGGTTTTTGCCATTCCTCCGGCTCCACAGCTAATGATCTTTTGACCATCATGAGAAAAATAAGCCGAACTAGTCCCTTGCTCATGCGCATTTATACTTCCTATGGACTGCCCATTCAGATCCCATAACCTAAAAAAAGAATCTCCCCATCCAGCGGTAAGCAGCCTCTCTCCGTTCGGAGAAAAGTCAATGGAACTAACTATGAATCGCTTATATGTATGGGCTTGGATTCTGAAGACTTCTTCTCCGTAGGGAGTGTACATACCCACTTCACCTGATGAAGAAATGACTGCCAAGTAGTTGCCATCGGGTGAAACTGCCATATCATTGATGGCCCACTTTATGGACTGAAACTCTGCCAGACTATTCCCATTAAGGTCGTACAGACGGATCTTATCACCTGCCCCCACAGCGATTCTTTTTCCATCAGGCAGGAAGCGTGAAAAACTTTTCACAGGATCGGTGTACATACCAGGGAGAACTACCATTAACCGGCCTTCCAAATCCCAGACATACGTTTTCCCTGAGTTGGTGGAAGCGAGAACTTTTTTACCATCAGGAGAAAAATCTACTGAAGATACTTTAGACTGAGGACCTTCATATGCTTTGACCACTCTCCCTTTCCTATCCCATAGAATTGGAAATCTATCCTCTGCCCCCGTTAGAATAAACTTGCCATCCGGAGAAGTATCTATAGAGATCACGCCGGCAGAATGGCCTATAGGAGGGATCAGTTCAGGCGTTTGGGAAAAAGAAGCTGATAGAGAAATGAGTAGTATCAGAAATGATAGTTTTTTCATAAGGTGTGTGTTTGCTAAGGCATACAATTAGGGCTTAATAGCCAGTTTACTTTTTCTGAAACAGAGTCCAGCTTTGAACCATATCATCCTGATCTATCCGAAAGAGAATATTGGTACTTGCATAGAAGTAGAACTTTCCCCGGCCATACTTCCTTACTACAGAGGGCGTTCCATAGGCGTCTTCCACCTCCGTGATATCAGCGCCCTGGCTAATCTCTCCTACACTTTTCCCAGTATATCCATCGGCAGTAGTGGAAAAGAAAAAATAGGTATCATCCTGACTGCCCTCCTCTCCAAGATCTTCCTGTAGCATCCAGCTATATCCTTCTTCTTGCCAGGAAAAAAGGTTGAGCCCTTCCCTTACCTGTACACCTATGGCGGGATTGCCAATATCCTCACTCCCATACAGGTAGGCAGTGGAGACATTTTCCATGGTCTTCCCTCCTATGGACTCGTCATCCCAGAAAGACTGCTGAGATCCCCTACTTACTTCTACATTCTGATTCAGCTTCACCAGTTTTTGTACACTTTCATCTTCTATGTTTGCGGCCTCAGAAAACGCGGAACTAGCGTTAGCAGAAGATTCTCCCTCACTTTTAGCGTAAGCTATTCCCAGCGCTATTAAGGCGCTTCCCTCTACCCTATCTAATTTTTGGTCCCTAGCTAACTCACGGGCTTTTCTGGCCTGTGTGATGGATTCTGAATAGTCTTCCAATAAACTCAGGGTACAGGAAAGATTGACGTATCCTATGGCATACTGAGGGTCTCTGTTAATGGCTTCTCTAAAGTTATCTCGGGCTACCATTAACAGCGAATCCCTGTCTTCTTTCTCTCCTTTAGAACCCACCCGAAAATCAAGATCAATCAGGAAGGGGTACACATACTTCAATTCTCCTATACCAAACAGGTCTAACGCTTGTAAAGCCCTGCTTACGCCCAGATTACTATAAACTTCTCTGGATGGAAACTTAGCCTGGATATGCTGAAAGTATTTCTCAGCGTATTTATATTCTCCAATTACCATGTAATAGTTAGCCAGTTCATAGACAGGGATGAAGGAGGCCAGTTTTTCCTTTGCAGCCGTCATATTGGCCCTTCTGGTCTCCATGCTGATTTTGGCAGAAAGGTCAGGATAGAGATCATGGCACTTCCCCCAGAGGGTTTCTGCCTCCTGGTTAAGGGTATTATAGCCTGCCATAAATCCGATATAGGCGGTCTCTTCTATCAAAGATGATTCGTTTCCCTGTCCATAAAGGGTAGCAATATCAGGGGCAAGCAAAGTAGCTAGCGCATTCTCCTGATCCTTTGCCTCCATACAAAGTGTTAGCGCCTTCTTGTCCAATTGGATGGCCTGGGTTTCTGTATCCAGCAGGGTGGGGAAATTCTGACTTTCGCCAATAGAGACTTTAGGTCTGTCCTGGCTGATAATGCCATTGGCGTGGAAAAGCTCTATAGCCACTTTTTCCGCTATCTCTACCTGTCCAAACAGGTGAGACGTCAGGAAAAGTGCTGCTACCAACAACAAGTATGTATAGGCCTTCATAGGGGTTGTTTGAATATGTGCGATAATGAAATATAGGATAAATATTCCATTTCTATAATATCCATAAATTAATAATTCCCCTTGTACTGCGCCATAGATAAGCAGTTACGGCCGACTGGAAGTTGTTAGAAGGCCGATTTATGAGGGTAAGTGGTTATGGGATAGAGGAGAATTTATAGATGCACTCAGAATAATAGGTTTCTCCAGGTTTGAGTAAAGTAGAAGGAAATTGAGGTTGGTTAGGACTATCCGGAAAGTGCTGGGTTTCCAGACAGAAGGCCGTTCTGAAGTCATAACTTTTCCCCTTCTTGCCCACTGTAGATCCATTGAGGAAATTCCCTCCATAAAACTGTAGGCCAGGCTCATTGGTGTAGACTTCCATGATACGTCCAGATACAGGTTCTATCACTTTGGCAGCGAAATTCAGTCCTTGTAGGCTTTGGTTGAGGACAAAGTTGTGGTCATATCCATTTCCCCGCTTGAGCTGTTCATGCTCTTCCGCTATTCTGGCTCCAATGGCTGTAGCTTGCTGAAAATCAAAAGGCGTATTCTCTACTGAAGTGATAATGCCAGTAGGAATAAGTCCAGCATCTACAGGTGTATAATAAGCCGCGTTTACCTGAAGCAGGTGTTCATTAATGCTACCGTTCCCGGCCCCTTTCAGATTGAAGAAAGAGTGATGGGTGAGATTTACATGAGTGCGTTTATCTGTACCGGCCTCATAGGTGATTCTCAACTCATTAGCGTCAGTGAGTTGATAGACTACCTTAATCTCCAGTTTCCCGGGATAGCCCTCTTCCATATCCCCTGAAGTATAGTGCAGCTCCAGCGTCTGTTTGTCGGTCTGCTTCGCTTCCCACACCACGGCATCATAGCCTGTATTACCCCCATGAAGGTGGTTCTCATTATTGTTGGTAGCCAGCGTATAGGTCTGACCCTCTAGTTGAAACTGTCCTTTGGCTATGCGGTTTCCATATCTACCTACCAAGGCACCCAGGTATTTCTCCTTAGCAGCTAAATAGTCATCCAAAGACTCACATCCTAAGACCACGTCCTCAAACTTGCCCTGTCTATCGGGTACCCAAAGAGAGACTACCTTCCCCCCAAAATTGGTGATTTCTGTCAGTAGGCCGTTCGCATTTTCCAGGGTGTAGAGGCTGACCTGTTTCCCTTTGTGTAGCTTCTCAAAACGACTTTTGTCCTGCCTGGTGATTTCATCTTGTGCAGACAGGTTAGCATTTGATAATAGGAAAGAGAGAAGAACGAATGCGAGTAACTGGCAAATTCTCATAAGTATAGGGTTATGTAATCCTTTCAGATAAGGATTACCGTAGGATAAGAATATACCAGATTTCTGTTAAGAGAAGTAATTCTCTATCCCCAGTCTAAGCATTTCCACCAGTTCTTCCTCCATATACACATATTCATCCGGGATAACCAGCACCACTAGTTCTGGTAGATCCAGCTCCCTATAGGCCTTTTGGATACGCTTCTTATGAGCAAACTCCATCATCATGACTACATCTGCCCATTCGAGATCCTTCTGGTTGAGTTGATGGGGACTGCCTGGACTTAAACCTGCAGATCTTACCTGCATCCTGGTATCACTTCTGTAGAGGAAAGCAGCTGTTTTACTCCTGACTTTATTCTTCCCACAAACAAAGAGCACCTTAAGTTGGCCTGAGTCACTCATACACCTATTGGGTCATTTTATCGACTCATTTACTGTTGAGCCGATTGGTATAGGAACTTTAGTACATCTGTTCTACTTCCTTCATTGCTGTTTTGAAGAAGGACCATCCCTACTTTCTTCTGCTGCTGCAGATAAAGCCCCGCTTTAATTCCCGGATCATCTCCTCCATGTCCCCACACTCCATCAAAGCCCGTATACTGCCAGCAAAGCCCCTGCTTTTCATTCTTATCCGTTTGATTAGTCATCATCTCTTCTACCGTAGAAGCCTTAAGTATTGGAACCTCTTTATAGGTTCCCCCATTCAGCATGGCAGTTAAAAAGTGTGATAGGTCATTTGTACTACTTCTAAGCAGTCCATCAGGGTAGTTGTAAAAAGAATAGAGACACAAGCCATAATAATTCCCTGCAAGGAATTCCTGATCTTCCAGGAAGAATTTACCTACTCTCTCCCTGGCCTGATCCTTTATCTCTTCTGTGATATACACACTTGGACTTGCGTGTGTAGAAACATCAATATCAGTTAGCATCCAGCCAGTATGTGTCATCTCTAGTGGATCAAATATATTTTCCTGACAGTATTGGTCAAAGGAAGTACCTGTAACACTTTCTACTACACATCCGAGAAGGCCGAAACCTACATTAGAATAGTTCCATTCCTCACCAGGCGCATAGGGATGAAAATTCTCCGAGCTATAAAAAGTGGAATCCTTAGTAAAATAGCCATAGATCCAATCCTTCAATCTAACTGAAGGATCTCCGCAAGCGTAGCTGGCATCGTAGGCCTCGCTGTCATTGATAGAAGAAGTATGAGTAAGTAGCTGATGGATGGTGATTACAGCCTCAGGGTGCACTGGGTTTCTGATGGTTAACTCTGGTAAATAATCACTTACATCTGCCTCCAGGTTTATCAATTCTTTCTCCCAAAGTTGCATAACGGCAGTAGCTGTAAACGTTTTGGAGACTGAGCCTATGTTTAAGAGGGTGTTTTCTGTGAAGGGAGTTTCACTTTTTGTATCGGCCAGGCCCTTGGATACGAAGGTGAGATTTCCGTCAGCATCCGATCTGGCTGTGGAAATACCCGCTATATGATTTTCAGTTATATGGGCTTCCAAAAAGGTATCAGCGTCTTGAGGAGCTTGTTCACAGCTATTGAAAATCATGCTAGCCCATATTAGGCATAAGATCGGTTTGAGTGTTGTGTTCATTTTGTGCTGTTTGAGGTGAATACTTTGTATATATTCACTTAATAGAGTGTAACCACCTCCATGAGAGTAAAAC
>JBCBKZ010000398.1:0-5415 GCA_038520955.1 Bacteroidota bacterium
TCTACTTCCTTCCATGCTAGCATTTTTCGCCTTTTAGAAAGATAAACTGACCATAATCTATGCACTTATGGGTAGGGTTTTTTGAATATGACTATATTTATTTTTGGAACACCGCGGCAGACTAATCACGATCGAATGAAGAAAAAGTTTATTCTTTTCTTTCTGATTTCCCTACTTACTGGCTATTCTCATCTACATGCGACGCATATAGTAGGTTCGGAACTATTTTATGAGTGTGTAAACCCTACCAACTATACCTATAAGGTTACGCTAAAACTTTATAGGGACTGTATAAATGGGAGAGCTCAGTTTGATAATATTATCACCCTATTCATATTTGACAGACAAACTGGTAATGCGATCCAGTTTATCAATGTCTTCAGGCCTCCGATAACGCCGGAAATCCAGCCTGAAACCTGGGATAACTGTGTAGCCATGCCACCAGAGATCTGTGTGGAAGAAGGGATTTATACTACCAATATCTTTTTGCCACCCCGCGTGGGAGGATATGATATAGCCTGGGCCAGATGCTGCCGTAATGAAGCCATCACCAACTTATTTGACCCACTGGGGGAAGGAGTAACTTACCTGGCATCTGTTCCGGATCCAGGAGATGCTCCTTGTAATACTATGCCGCAATTTACCCAGGTACCTCCGGTATTTCTGTGTAAAGATCAGCAGTTTTCATTCGATCATTCTGCCACAGATGCTGATGGAGATTCTCTTTCTTATGGAATTACCCCTCCTTTTACTGGAATCAATAACCAGGGATTGGGTGCAGGAAATCCAGAAAAAGGTGGAAATGACCCGGTAGTTACGCCAGGAGGAAACCCTATGGGACCTCCTCCCTACAGGACAGTCCAATTTTCTTCCGGTTATACTTTCCTTGATCCTTTCGGTTCCCAGAACTTTGTGATAGATCCTCAAACGGGTTTCATAACTGTTACCCCTAACCAGACAGGGATATTCGTTTTTGCCATATCTGTGTTTGAGTGGCGTAATGGAGAATTACTCAGTGAGAATAAACGAGACTTCCAGATCCATATCCTGGACTGTCTCCCGCCTGGTGAACCGCCTAAGATTACCCATGACTTTGGGAATATACCCATGATAGGGGATACCCTCCTCGTAAATGCAGGAGAACAATTCTGTTATGACGTAACCGTAACAGATCCCAATATGATGGACCAGCTCACGGCCTATACCGTCAGTGCTGCATTCGGGAAGGGGACATTTTCTCCTCCTGCTGCCACTTTCTCCTTTAGTGGGATTAATCCTCTCGAGGGGCAGGTGTGTTGGAGACCTTCCTGTGCCTATGAGGACCAATTGGTCCCATTGATTTTAGGGGCCCGAGACATCAGTGCCTGTCCTAACTTCGGAGATGTGTTTGATACCGTATGGACCAAGATATTGGTACCTCCTAACTCGCCTCCTGAGATAGAGCCGGATTACTCTTCCTTCCAAAAGGATGCAGACACCCTCATTGTTAATGCGGAAAGGCCCTTCTGCCTTCCTTTCACCATCACGGACCCGGAGGATAATCCTGTTATAGCCTTTGGCTTGAGTTCCATTTTTGACCAGGAAAACGGGCCTGAGTTCAAACTCCTGACAAATGACAATACCCAGGGAGAAATTTGCTGGACACCCGGATGTGAGTACCAGGATTCTGTTCTGGAAATCAACTTCGGCGCCAGAGACATAGATATTTGTAGAAGAGGAGGCCCGGTTACGGAAACCTTCTATCTAAAGATCATTAATCCGCCTAATCAGGCACCGGAAATCACGCATACTTTCAATAATCTGCTTTCCAGTGGGGATACCGTTTTTGTAGATCCACAGGTACCTTTCTGTTATGAGGTAGCCTTACAGGATCCTGATCAGGCAGATTCTCTCAGCTTTGTAAGTGCCACGCCTTTATTCCAGACTGACTCCACCCTGAGTTTCACTTTTTCAGGGAACAATCCTGCCGTGGGCCAGGTTTGCTGGACCCCAGGATGTGAATACAGCGGAGAATTAGTGGAACTAGTGCTAAGAGCCAATGATTTTGCAGGTTGTAATACTGCAGATACCACCTATGACACCGTCTACGTGCAAATAGGTGCTCCTGTAGGGACCAAACCGGATGTAGGCCATGACCTGAGCGGAAATGAAGTAAGTGGCGATACCATCTTCATAGACATCAATGAAGGATTGTGCTATTCTTTCTATGTAGCAGATAATAATCCTGTCAATCCTATCAACTATACATTTGAATTCCAGCGATTCAATGGAACTAATATCAACCTGGGAGAAACGGATGTAGTCTTCAGAAATGACTCCATCATAGGGAACGTCTGCTTTAATTCTGACTGTTCTAATGGGGGAAGTCTTTATAGAGCCATTATCACCGGAATGGACCAGTCGGTTTGTCCACCTTTTGCTTCTGCTAGTGATACAGTATTCATACGGGTGAGAACGGACTTCAATTCTGAGCTAGGACCAGACCTATCATTTTGTGCCGGAGAAGGAGGCACTGAGCTTACGGCTACTAACAACGGAAATAACGGCCCCTATTTCTATGACTGGGGATGTACAGATGGGGTTAATTGTGGATTCTCTGATCCTTTCAGTGGAAGTCCTACCGTCAACCCGGAAAGTTCTACCACCTTCTATGTCCAGGTTACAGATAAAGATGGATGTACCAGTGAAATAGACTCTCTGTCTATCCATATACAAGATCTACCAGTAGTAAGTGTAGGTCCTGATACCGGTCTGTGTGTGGGTGATCCCGGCATAGCCTTATCTGCTGACATTCTGAATGCTGATGAAGCAGGAGGAGACTTAACATTCGCATGGTCTCCTGTAGAAAGCCTGTCAGATCCTACCATAGCTAACCCGGTAGCAAATCCTGAAAGCTCCACTATCTACACCGTAGTGGTAACGGACAGCCTGGGTTGTTCTTCTGATGCTACCAACCTGGACAGTAAGAGTAGCATTTATGTAGGTGTCTCTACTCCGCCTGTAGCTAACGCAGGAGATAACCAACAGATTTGTCAGGGAGATACCCTACAGCTTCTAGGCATAGCCACCGAAGGAAGTGAGAACTATGCCTACCTCTGGTTTAGTGAGGGCGGCATAGCTGGAAATCCAAATTCTGCGACACCTGCAGTAGCTCCACAGACGACCACTACTTATTTTCTGACAGCCATTTCTGATGGCTGTGTAGGAACCACAGATTCTGTTACCGTAAATGTGGCGCCACGCCCGCTGGTAGATGCCATAGTAGATTTTGAAATGTGTGCTTATGACAGCGTTCAGTTGTCAGCCAGCATTTCTAATTATGCGGAAGATGAGATCACCTATGTATGGGAGAAAGATGGCATGAACCTGAGTGAGTCCAAGAGTACATTCTGGGTTCAGCCGGATATCAATTCTACCTATCAGGTATCTGCCGTAACTAATGATGGGTGTCAAAGTGTGCTCAGGGAAATAGAAGTAGAGGTACTACCTACTCCATGGGTGAATATAGGAGGAGACCAGTTCATCTGTTTAGGAGATAGTATTCTGCTGAACGGTAAGCTAAGCTGGAGCGGTGGAAATGGAACCGACTATCCTGATGAAGCTTCTTATGATTGGGATCCTAATCAGTTTATCACGGGTACTGATGCTACGATTATGGCCAGCCCTGAAGAAACAGAAGTCTACACCCTTACCGTTTCTTATGAAAGTTGTGAAACCACAGATGACATAAGAATAGATGTATTCGAAGCTCTAGACATGGAGTTGCAATCAGACAGCCTCTTCATGTGTTTCGGAGATACGCTGGACATACAGGCTGAGGTAAGTAGAAGTTCCGCCTTCTTTAGCTGGGAGCCTCAGGAGTGGCTGGCCCAACCAAGTCCTTCCAATCTCCTGGTTTCTCCTAAGGAAAGCATGCTTTACAAGGCCAGAGCAGAGCTGGGAGGATGTGTGATAGAAGATAGCGTCTTTATCAGTGTCCTTACCACGCCTATAGCAGACATAGAGGTAGAACCTGCCACCATTTGCTTGGGTGAGGCAGTGGTCTTTGAATCTGAACCCGCCACAGGTGATAACTATATCTGGAATCCGGGAGATGGATCAGAATTCCTTTCCGGACCAGAGGTAACACATATCTATAATGAGACAGGTGTATTTGAGGTAAGCCTGGAAGTATCCAACTTTAATGGATGTATAGCTAATAATACTTTCTCCTTTGTAGAGGTTCTGCCTAAAGGTGTGGCTTCATTTGAACTGATATCGGATTCTTCTGCTGTTTTGCCGGAAGCTACCTTTGAATTTATGAATCTCTCTGAAGAGGCCGCTTCTTACGCTTGGGACTTCGGAGATGGAAATACTTCAGATGAAGCGAATCCTTCTCATACTTACAGAGAGGCTGGCACTTATGCCGTAACCTTAACCATTACTGACCGAGGGGGATGTGAAAGTGAGTTTGTGCTGAGCCCGCTTAATGTAAGGCCTCCTACGCTATTCATTCCTAATGTATTCAGCCCTAATGATGATGGATTACATGATACCTTTAAGGTCAGTTATGATGGCGTAGAAGATATTAGCATGATGATAGTGGACAGATGGGGCGTCAGTAAGTATGAAAGTACAGACGTTGCGCCGGGTTGGGATGGGACAGATGAGAACGGAGATAAGGCAGGAGAAGGCGTCTATTACTACGTCATTAAGGTGGGTGGTAAGTCCTACAGAGGCTCTCTGACCCTCCTGAGATAAATACAGTATTTGCCAACTGGCAAAAAAGAGATAACATTGCTGCATGAAATGGATATTTTGTGCAGCATTTTGTTTGATATTCGTATTCTCTAATGCTCAACTAGTCAACACAGAGAAGCTACGAAAGAAGCAAAAAGAGGAGGGCCTAAATGGCGAAGTGAGAATTAACGGGAGCTTTCTCAAGAATACGGTACCCATTTACAGACTAAGCTACTTTGGCCGCTTAGAACTCAGAAAAGCCACCAATCGTTTCATGCTTTTCACCAATTTAAACTTCTCTGAAGCGGATGGAACCAACTTCGTGAATAATGGATACACCCACCTCAGATACAACAGAAAGCTGGGAGAGGCAGTAACACTGGAAATTTTTTCTCAGGCTCAGTATAATCAGATTCAGCAAATCAGAGGGAGGTTTCTTCAAGGCATAGGTCCTAGGTTCAGGTTAGTGGAGAATGATAGTACTCGTTTTTTTGTAGGCGTATTATACATGTATGAGCATGAAGAGATTTCGGAGGGAGCAGAGTTTAATCGGCACCATAGAATGAGCTCATACCTGACACTTGGTTACGCATTCTCCAAGGTATTCTCTGTAGATCATATCACGTACTATCAGCCCAGAATAGACTTCCTGGACGATTATAGAATTGTAACTGAGACCATTCTCGGATTTAAGGT
>JBCBKZ010000399.1:0-5353 GCA_038520955.1 Bacteroidota bacterium
ATACCACTGGGCTGTCTTAGGATTTACCTCTCTTATTTGGCTTGGCATTCTGTATTATCTGATAGTCGGCCCTTCGGATTATCTGCCTTATCGCTTCATTATTGCTGCCCTTGTTTTCTTTGTCCCACTACTCCAAATTCTTACCCTTTATAATTCAGGGGAAAATTCTCCACTTGAGACTATAGGCAGGATTATATTAGGACTGGTATATTGTTTCGTCCCTTTTCTCCTATTCTGTTTCTTTTCTATTCCCACAAAAGATGGCTATGATCCCAGCCTGCCGTTAGGCATCCTTTTTCTAAATTTTGGGCTGGATACCGGCGCGTACTTTGCCGGAAAATCATTTGGGAAACATCCTTTGTTTGCGCGGGTAAGCCCGAATAAAACCTGGGAAGGATATATGGGAGGAATTCTTCTCTGCCTTATAACCAGCTATGTTTTCCAGATTTGCCTCCCTGTGCCTCCTTTTAACTGGATGGTTATAGCTGTGATCATCTGCATGTTTTCCCCTTTGGGAGATCTTGTGGAGTCCCTGCTTAAGCGCCACATGAACCTAAAGGATTCAGGAAATATACTCCCAGGACATGGCGGAATGTTAGACAGGTTTGACGGATTGTACATGGCTGTACCATTTTTATATTTTTATCTCACCTGCTGTTAGATTGCCTCTTTGGCAAGTATCTATTAGAAATATTACCTCTTTTACAGAAAACAAACTCCTGTTGGTTTTCTATCGTAGCTTTCTCTAAATTAGGTTAGCTAAAATACTATTTGAACATGGCGGAAGTAAAATCCAAAGTAGCTGTACAGAAGCTTTCACCCTACGCTTCCTTTATGGCTCGTATGAATGAGGCAGCCAGAATCATTAACCTGGATACGCGTTTCAAAGATATAATCAGTGTACCGGAAAAAGTCATCCAGGTACACCTTCCTGTAAAACTGGACGATGGTACTACCAGAGTATTTGAAGGCTACAGAGTCATTCACTCTACCGTTTTGGGCCCATCAAAGGGAGGAATCAGATATGCCCCTTTTGTGGATTTGGATGAAGTGAAGGCACTGGCAGGCTGGATGACCCTAAAGGCAGCTTTAGTAGGGCTTCCATATGGAGGCGCTAAAGGGGGTATTACCCTTAATCCCAAGGTACGGAGTGTAGATGAACTAGAGAGAATTACCAGAGCTTACACCAGAGCATTAAAAGATGTGTTTGGTGAGGATTCTGATATTCCAGCTCCGGATATGGGTACCAGTTACCGTGAAATGGCCTGGATCTTCCATGAGTATTCCAGAATTTATGGATATACCCCTGGCGTAGTGACCGGGAAACCTCTTCATCTGGGTGGATCTAAAGGAAGGATCCCTGCTACGGGATGGGGCGTGATGCTACAAACCATGCTAGGCATAGAGAAAATGAAGTGGAAGCCGAAAGATTGTACGGTAGCTGTACAAGGATTTGGGAATGTAGGTACATGGACAGCCAGACTCCTCCAGGAGAAAGGTGTCAAAATTTTGGCTATCAGTGACCATACTGGTGGATACTATAATGAGAACGGAATAGACATCAATCACGCCATAAACTATGTTCAAGATCATGGAACACTGGCAGGGTATGATGAAGGTTCTTATATCACCAATGATGAACTTCTAAAGCTGGAAGTAGATATCCTTATTCCGGCAGCCATAGAAAATGTCATCACAGAATCCAACGCAGATGAGATTCAGGCCAAGATGATAGTAGAAGGAGCTAACGGACCTGTTTCTTCTAATGCTGACCCCATTCTTGATAAGAAAGGGATCTTCATTATCCCTGATATCCTGGCTAACTCCGGCGGAGTAGCTGTTTCCTACCTGGAGTGGGTTCAAAATAGAAGAGGACATTACTATCCAGAGAGTGAGGTTACAGAAAAGACTGAACCTTTATTGGTAGAGGCCTTTGAGAATGTTTACAATACGCACAAGAAGTATAAATGCTCTATGAGAATAGCCGCTTATATAGCCGCTATAGAGAGAGTTTCTACAGGTATAGACCTGGAAGGAAACTTCTAGACGGAGATTTATTCTTGAGAATATATATGAGTCATTCTGATAATTCAGAATGACTCATTTTCTTTTTTGAGGATTCTATTTCAGAGTTTAATTGCTATGGAAGAAAAGTTTGTCAAAAGGATGTGGAGAAGAAAATACCTAATAGCTTAAGTGTGATCCATTCTGGATCATTTTTTTAATTGACTGTGAATCTAAATAATGGAACCTCTTCAAGGTTCTGATTTTCTTACTCCTACCTATCTCGAAGAGATTATACTATTATTAGCTCTGGCATCATATAATTTGACCCTGAAGGGAGTCAAACCTATTACACGTTTATTGATAGTTAATTTTTGTCTTCTTGGTGGGCATTGGAGGAATTGCCAGAAGAGTCGGCCGAGATCTCAGGAGCTACCTATAAACCATGAAGAGCCTTGGATTACGACTCATAATTCTCCCACAACCCGTGGAGGAACAGCTAACCCACTTGAGAGATGATGTAACTGGCGGAGCTATTTCTGAAAATAGCATTTCTCAAATCCTTCTCCTCTCAATGTTTTATAAAAAAAATTATCCATAGCGGTGCCCTTTTTGCTTCTGCGGCTATAAACTGTGAATCACAAACTATACTATTCTGACGGGCCTGGATTCTGTTATTTCTTTGGAATAACAGAAAGAGACTATTTTAGTATACACTTTTCCAAAGGAGAGTGATCTAAAAAAGATACAACCAACTGTTTATTTTTTCGTACAAAAGATTAGTTAATTGATATGTAATTAAATATGAACATATGCAGACAACCTATACAGCCACCGATGCCCCCGGTTACCAAAGCAGCCTAATGTTTCGCTTTGCGGGCGCGCGGATAGTGATTGCAACGGGTTAGAAGCAACTTGAGACCGTACTTCCTCCCAGGAAAACGGCTTCTCTGATCCAACAAAACAATGTGTATATGACAGCGGGTATCTGTATTGATATCCGCTTTTTTTATCTGTAAAATGCGACAATTCAGATAGTCGGAGGCAACAGGCTATTCTGAGTAACGTTAATTAGTCATATCAACTAATCAAAGATGAAACAGCTATTAAAACCCCTGGTTTTGCTCTGCGTGCTAATCCCTTTAACTACTGCCGTACAGGCACAGTTAAAACTTAAAATTGGACCCAGAGTAGGTGTCAGTACAAACTCCATTGACACAGGTGATTTAAATATCCTTTCTGCGTCAGCCAGAGATTCCTTGCTCCTGAAAGCAGATAATGCCGACCTGGGTTTCCGGTTCGGACTATTTACCAGATTAGAATTTGCAACCTTCTACATTCAGCCAGAAATCCTGCTGAAAACAGTGAATAATACATATAGGAAAGAAGATCTTATCTCAGCTGCTACAGAAGTAAGAGATGAGTCTTTTTTATACGTAGACATTCCCGTACTGGTGGGCTTTAAAGCAGGTCCCCTGCGTCTACAGGGAGGACCACTAGCCAGTATACTTGTCAGCAAAGATTCTGAACTTACCAGCCAGGATACGTATGCAAGAAGCTTTGATGATGCAGAATGGGCACTACAGCTGGGAGTAGGAGTGGATTTCTGGAAGTTAGCTGTAGACCTAAACTATCAGATTAATCTTACTAACTCTCAGGACGGTATTGACATCGGAGGCCAATCCTATGAACTTGACGGAGACAACACCTTATTGGTACTTTCTGTAGCCTGGATTCTAAATAAATAAATTTGGTTTTACCTTTGCGTACAAGACCGTTTGGTCTTGTACGCAAATTTAGCTTGCTCCACTAACGACTTTACCTTCATGCAGAAGCTTCACATTCTTTTTGTATGTCTGGGTAACATCTGCCGCTCACCTATGGCAGAGGGCCTATTCAAACATAAGGTTGCTCAGTCAGGACTTTCAGACTTTTTTGACATAGACTCATGCGGGACTGGTGCCTGGCATGCAGGGGAGTCTGCTGATGCAAGAATGCGAAAGACGGCCCAACAACACGGAATACAACTCACCTCTACCGCTCGTCAGGTACAGACCACTGACTTTTCCCGCTTTGACTACATCATCCCCATGGATGACAGTAACCTCATCAATCTTCAGAGTTTTGTCTCACGTATGAATAACGCCAATGCCACACTGGTGAAGATGAGGTTCTTCGATTCGGAAGCACCTAATGAGGATGTCCCTGATCCTTATTATGGAGGTGTAGATGGATTTGAGGATGTATATAATATTCTGGAGAGAAGTACCCAGGCCTTCCTAGAATTTTTAGTGGAGAAACACGCCCTGGTCCCAGAAAAATCTTAATGCTTCCCGCGGATATTCAAAATAGCTTACTGCAGGAAGTCGGGATTAGTGTACAAGACGCTTATTCTCTTACCGGAGGATGTATTCATCAAGCTGCTCATCTCACAACTTCACAAGGAGATTTCTTTATCAAATGGAATTCTCTACAGCAGGCGCACAACTTAGCGGTAGAAGCTAAGGGACTTCATCTGCTCCGTTCCACCCAAACCTTTCGTATTCCTGAAGTCATTCTCCAGAAAAATACTGAGCGGCACGGCTTTCTGCTCCTTACTTATATACAGCCCGGAAATCCTGTTAACAACTACTGGACCTACTTTGGCAGAACGCTAGCTCATCTGCATCAGAATAGCAGTCCTACCTTTGGCTTAGATTATGATAATTACATAGGGGCTTTACCCCAGGAGAATAGCCAAAGCTCAGATTGGATTTCCTTTTTCAGGGAAAGAAGGCTCCAACCTATGGTGGAAATGGCCAGAAAAAAGGGATTAATGCCTGCTACAGTAAGTGGAAAATTCGACAATCTTTACCAAAATCTTTCAAGCTTACTCCCTGCAGAGAGCCCTGCTTGTATTCACGGTGATTTATGGGGCGGAAATATCCTTTGTGGAGGGGAAGGTTTACCTGTATTAATAGACCCTTCTGTCCATTATGCCCATAGGGAAATTGAATTAGCCTTCATGACTATGTTTGACAGGATACCTGCCCAATTTTATGATGCATATGAGGAGGTTTTTCCGCTTAAAAAAGGCTATAAGGAGCGTTTTAAGCTATATAACCTATATCCACTGCTGGTTCATCTTAATTTATTTGGGGCTGGATATCTTAATTCTATTCAAATTTCGTTAAAACATTACGTGTAAGATTATTTTTATGGCTTAGGATTTTGCTATCCTCGGTCTTTTTTCTTGAATTAGCAGTAGATTTCAGGCAAATATTACAAGCGTAACTACCTGATTTCTCGTTAAAAAGGTATTGATTGCTACATATATCATACAGAAAACTATCCAAAACTCTTCTTTTCC
>JBCBKZ010000039.1:0-15501 GCA_038520955.1 Bacteroidota bacterium
ATTAAGAATAATGAAAATTAGATCCATACTTGTACATATGGATGGATATAAATGTGAAAAATAGTTGAAATGTAGGTGCCCATGCAGATTAGGGCATCTTAGATGGCCAGTAAGTAGAGGACCTTGCCACTGTTCATTTAGCAGCAATCACTGGCTTATAGGATATGTTTAGTCTCTTTGAATGAGTTAAATATAATGAATGGAGACCCAATAGCAAAATATGCCTTTCAGTTTCAGTCTCAAGAGATGAAGGACTATTTGCCACTCTTTCTAAGTCCATCCAGGAGTGCTTTCTTAATATTCTCTTCCAGGTCTATAGCATTATAGTCTTTATACCTAAGCACAAAGGCATACATGGACCTCAGGGTAGTTAGCAAGTCAAACAAGATAATCTTAACGTCCATGTCCTTCAGTTGTCCATCTTCAATGGCTTGATGAATGATGGCAATGAAGCTTCCTTCATATTCATTTCTATACTGACCGAAGGCATCCTTCTCAGTTTCTTTCAGGTAGTGCCAATCATGTATCATGAGCGCCATATGATGAGGTTTTTCCAGGGATAGGCTTACGTGAAAAGAGATCAGCCTTTCCAGTTTCTCTATGGCGGTCAAGCTGGAGGCACTAATTTGATCCATGCGGGAGACGAAGGCTCTGGCTACAGGGATGAGAATGTCAGAGAGAATCTGGTCCTTGGATTTGATATGATTATAGAGGCTGGGGGCCTCCATCTTCATTTCCTGGGCGATCATTTGAAGGGTAGTACCTCTGAAGCCATGTTCATGGAATAAGGTAGCTGCTATATCAATGATTTCTTCTCTTCTGGATTTCATGTGTGTGAGGCTGATTGAAGCATCCTGGTAAAGGTATGAAACTTCATCCAGAGAGGGTAGATAATGCAGATGGCCGCAAGAAATAAATTTTCTTGGCTATCATTTTTAAGATTCTCGGGATTAATTGAGTAAGAGATTTCACCTTTTGTTTTTGCTGATAGGATTCCTGACCTTCAGCTTTTCTTAAAAATGCCAGCTATATGCCAGTAAGGAAGGCTTTGATGTTTATGCTGATTAGCGCTACTGCTTTTGCTTTCCTGAGCATTTCTGTTAAGTCTTTGATCCACTTGGGAAGCTTTGAGCTGGTCTTCTTTAGATGCTTAGGGACTTCTATAATGGCCAATATCTACCTCCGCTCCCAGAAGATTTCTCCCTTTGGAAATGAAAGACGACTTCTCTTATATAGGAGTGTTTCTGGCCTGATAGCCATGAGTATGTTCTATCTTTCCCTCAACTATTTAGCAGTAGGGACATCGGTGGCATTGAGATATACTTCTCCCATTTTTGCTACCCTATTTGCTGTTCTCTTATTGAAGGAAATAGTAAAGCATATCCAGTGGCTATTCTTCCTGATTTCTTTTTCTGGTGTACTGGTCATGAAGGGCTTAGATCCTGATATTAATACTACCGGCTTTCTCATCATCATGTGCACAGCTATCTTCAGCGGCCTGGCCTATATCTCTATCCGGAAGATTGGGAACAGAGACCATCCAGTGGTGATCGTAAACTACTTCATGACCTTTGGGGCCGTAGTGAGTGGCTTCATCGCCATTCCTATGTGGATACAGCCTCAAGGATATGAATGGATACTTGCAGGTAGTCTGGGTGTCATTGGCTTTGTGGCTCAGTATTTCATGACCAGAGCCTTCCAGATAGCCCACACCCATGTGGTAGCGCCCATGAAATATGTAGAAATGGTGTTTACGGTACTATTGGGAATGATGCTTCTGGGAGAACGTTATTCCATCTACAGTTTTCTTGGAGCATTATTGATTGTAGGAGGCTTACTACTAAACATAAGATTCAGTTCTGGGGAGGTCAGGAAGGAGAAAGCCTAAACCTCATGGGGGATAAATCGTTATCTTGAAAGCATGAAACAGTCAGGCTCAGCAGATTTAGCACTAATGGGAGGACACATCCCTAATTGGTTATTCGAGAGAATGACCAAGATGAGCTTGGCCATAGTGGAGGCTATTCTCACTGAATATGGGCATGCTCAACTCCTGGAGAAAATGGCGGATCCATTCTGGTTTCAGTCTTTTGGGGCCGTGATAGGCATGGACTGGAATTCTTCCGGAGTGACTACTGCCGTTATGCGAGCCCTGAAGAAATCCATCAATCCCCATGGCCACCAGCTAGGACTCTATGTGTGTGGAGGGAAAGGCAAGCAGTCTCTGAAAACCCCGGAAGAACTACTAAGAATAGGAGATAGTACCGGATTGGATGGAGAATTACTATCCAGAAACAGTAAACTCATAGCCAAAGTAGACAATACTGCCGTTCAAGATGGTTATCAGTTATACATTCACAATTTTGTGCTGAGTACGCAAGGAGACTGGACGGTGATCCAACAAGGGATGAAAGCCAAGGACAGCAGTGCCAGAAGATATCACTGGCATAGTGGGGCCATTTCTTCCTTTGTCAATGAGCCCCATGCGGCTGTATGTGGAGATAATCAGGGAGAAATCCTCAATCTGGTAGCAGAACAAGCTTCTGACACCCGCAAAGGAATACTGGATATAGCCGCCGAAAATCCCGAAAAGCTCCTGAAAGAAATTCCGAAACTATTAGTTCCCAATAAAAAAGGGATACGAGCCAAAGATGTAGACCTAAAAAGGTTAAGTAGCGTACTTCATTTGGCCCAGGAAATGCAGAGCCAGCAGTTTGAAGACTTACTGCTTTTGAAGGGCTTGGGCCCTAGAACGCTACAGTCTCTTACCCTGGTAAGTGAAGTCATACACGGTACTCCTTCCCGTTTTTCTGACCCTGCAAGATTTGCTTTTGCACATGGGAGTAAGGGTGGGAACCCATATCCCGTTCCCACGAAAGTCTATGATGAAACCCTCACTACCCTGAGGAAGGCAGTAGATATGGCCAAACTGGGGCAGACTGATAAGCAAAAAGCCATTCAGAAGCTGGGTGATATGGCCCGTAAGGTGGAGGAAAGCCATGAACCTACAGAAACTGTAGAGGAACTGCTGGAGAAAGAAAAAAGGGATTCCTGGAAATATGGTGGAAGGACCATAAAGGGATTTGAGCAAGCTCCCAAGGGTGGCCAACTGGGATTATTCGAGTGAACCTAAGTTCATAATCTCATCTCCTTTTTTATTGATGCTCAGCTTTTTGTAACATACCCCAGGAACTTTGAGTCCAAACGTATACTTGTCTCACTTCAACCATCACTATGAAATACTTACTCACAGGAGGACACTCAGGGATCGGCCTTGAGTTATCAAAAATGCTGTTAGCAGAAGGTCATCACCTTGGGCTAATCGTAAGAACGGAAGGTAGAAAACAGGAAACGCTAAGGATATTGGGGGATGAAGGGAAAGTTGATTTTTTCTTATGCGATTTAAGTAAACAAGCTCAAATAGCTGAGGTGGCGAAAGATATATCCCAAAGCTGGGACCAGATAGATGGGCTTTTTAACAATGCTGGATTGCTGACGGATCAGGCTTATTACTCTGAACAGGGAAATGAGATGCAGTTTGAGGTGAATACCATCGCTCCTTACCTGTTAACCAAGGCGTTAAAGCCCTTATTGGATAAGGCGGACGCAGCTTTCGTAGTGAATACAGCTACAGGAGGCCTGCATAACCAAAAAGCCATAGATATAGGCGAGCTAAAGAAGCCCAGTAAATTTGTCAAACTACTAGGGTCTTACATGAAGTCTAAATTGGCAATGGTAGCCATTATGAATTTTCTAGCAGAGGAGTGGCCAGAAATTAGAATCCTATCTGTTGATCCGGGCCCCAATAAGACCAAAATGACTTCAGGGAGTGGAGTACCTAACTGGATAAAGCCCTTTAGGAGATTTTTATTCTCATCCCCTGACAAGGGTGCAAGGCTCTTGTATCAGGCTACTTTTCATGATCAGTTTGAGGGCTTGACCGGAGTCTATATTAGCGGTAATAAGGCAAGAGAAATGAAGCTGACCGTAAGCCAAGCAGAGATAGACGAAATGATTAGCTGATCCTAAGGTACTCTTCCCTTGTCAGTTCGTATCTACTTACTGTATTGGGGGGAGTACTTCCTTTTCTCATTCCATTCTTCAGAAGCACTTTTGCAGAAGCTATGTTCTGATTTCTATGAGTAGCAAAGATTTGGGTCACCCCTAATTCTGCGAATCCAAACTGGAGAATTCTCCCCACTGCTTCTGTAGCTATTCCCTGTTTCCAGAAAGATTCTCCTACCCAGTATCCTACTTCAGACTGATTGTGGACTTGATTAAGGTGTAAACTGATTTCGCCTATGAGTTCTTTCTGCTCCTTAGTCGTGATAGCAAAGACAAAACGTTCTTTCTTCTTAAATCCCTGGTGGACATAGCTGATTCTAAAGACAGCCTGAGGTTCCTGATAGGGGTAAGGGAAGTTGAGGATTTCATCTGTGATCACACGGTTATTGACATGTTTCAGTAAGGAAGGGATGTCATCCACCGTCATTTTCCTGAGAATGAGTCTATCAGTATAGAGGGTAGGGAAGTATTCCATAGCTGTCTTGCTGGGATGGCAAGGTGAGTGGAAAAAGGTATGATTGGAAAGGAAGATTCTTACTCTATCAGGATTCGTTTACTTAGGATCTCCCTTCCGCTGTCCACGCTAATGATGTAGTATCCTTTAGCTGGAAAGTTGAGGGAGATAGGATTGGAGACCTCAGCAGGTGAAATAGAAATATCCATAACCTTCTGGCCTGCCAAATTGGTAACAGATAAGGTGATGGGTGCTTCTGGCCTAAAAGGTATACTAAGCTGGAAGGTTCCGTTTGAGGGATTAGGATATATGTCAAATGCAGATTGTATGTCAAAAGCTACTTCTATGATGCTAGAGAAAGAAATGGCTCCGTCAATGTCAGTCATTCTTAGTCGGTAGAAATTCCTACCCAATACAGGTGAAATATCTCTAAAAAGGTAGTCCTGCTGATTCACTTGACCGCTTACTTGTCCCAGGCTTTCCCAGGAGCTGGCGTTGAGAGATCTTTCTATTTCAAAGCCTTGGTAGGCAATCTCATTTTCGTTCTTCCAGAACAATTCTATGCTACTTTCTACCTGCCTACCCTGAAAAAGAGAAAGCTGTGCTAGGATCGCACTCATTTCGAAAACCCTAGCCGATCCTACACTATTGTTGAGGGGACCTCCACCAGCTACTCTACTTCCATCAGCTGACATAGCCACGGCATCTTCGTGACCGAAGTAGCATAGAGCTCCCTCTCCATCTATGTCTAAACCTACCTGTGTCCAGGTTCCGGAAAGGTCATCGTAGACTCTGATCTGACCAGAACTATTTCCATTTCCATCATTCAAATAGGCACCAATGGCTATTCTACTTCCATCTTCAGAAATGGCTACTGCTCTTCCTGACTGATCCCCTCCATTTTCTCCGTCTATATCCACACCTATCTGTGTCCAGTTCCCCGCATTTTCTTCAAATACTCTGACATGACCGGATCTACCCCCATTACCATTATTAAAATGACCTCCTACGGCTATCCTGTTTCCATCTCCTGATAGGGCCACTCCTAATCCAAACTGGTCATCTGCTGCTTCCCCGTCCAGGTCGGTTCCCACTTGTACCCAGTTTCCACCTACCTCATCAAATATTCTCACATGGCCAGAAGAGTTACCGTTATCATCATTGGCAGTAGCCCCTACCGCTATTCTTGTTCCATCATCCGATATGGAAACTGCCCATCCTGCCCTATCACCCACAGCTTCTCCTTGTATATCTGCTCCCACCTGTACCCAGTTTGTCCCATTGTACTCATACACTTTTGCATGGCCTGCATCTGCCCCTCCTCCATCATTATAGGGAGCGCCGATGATCATCCTGCTGCCATCTTCTGAAAGACATACATTCCAGCCAAAATAGTCGTCTGCGACATCGCCGTCTATGTCAGCCCCTTTTTGCACCCAAGCCGCTCCTGAGTAGGTAAATACTCGTACATGACCTGACTGTGCACCATTTTGGTCATTTCCAAAAGCGCCTATGGCCACACTCGTACCATCTCCTGCTAGAGAAACCGCCAGCCCAGAGGCATCACCAGCAGCTTCACCATCTATGTCTGCCCCTAGTTGGGTCCATACGCCCGTTATCTCTTCATACACTCTTGTGTGTCCTGAACTGGTCCCATTTCCATCATTTTGAGATCCTCCTATGGCAATCAGGCTTCCATCAGAAGAGATGGAAACAGATCTGCCAAAATAATCTCCGGTGAGTTCTCCGTCTATGTCCTGACCTACCTGGATTTGTCCTTGAAGACAAACAGTAAGAGAGAAGAGAGTTAGGAATACGAATAAGCGGTTCATTTCCTTTCGAGATACTAGGGTTGAAACTGTTTCAGGCAGTGAAACAATTATATTCCAAACGAAATAAATTGAAGGAATGTTTAACTAAATGTTGGATTGAAGGCTACTTCATGGGGATCTCATGATGGGAGAAAACAATGTGAATGATAAATGTTTATTCCTGTGTGGCTTTTGATAAAGAAGAGAATGAACTACTACGCTTGAACCTCATCATATGACTGAAGCACATTTTCAAAAACTTACTCGCATGTATTTACAGGCTAATGTGAATACGAAAATTTTTGATACTACCGAATGCGAAATTAAATTAGAGGAAGCGACTATTAAATTGACTATTACTGACAAATACTTCCACGCCCTTGGAGCTATTCACGGCTCTGTATACTTCAAGCTGTTGGATGACGCTGCCTTCTTTGCTGTTAACTCCATTGTGAAAGATGTATTTGTACTGACTACTTCCTTCAACATCCATCTGGTTCGGCCTGCCAATCAGGGAAAGATTACCGCTATAGGAAAAGTGAAGTCCAAATCCAGAAATCTATTTGTGGCAGAATCCACTCTATTTGATGAGAAAGGGAGGGAGATTGCCTTTGGGACGGGGAACTTTGTGAAAAGTAATGTCAAGTTGACTGAGGAGATTGGATATAAATTAACATAACATAAAAAGGACTATTATGCTGAATTTATCTGCTATTCTGGAGGACAGTGCCAGACGTGTGCCCGCTAATCCTGCTTTTACCTTCATGGATACCACCCTGAATTATGCTCAGGTAAACGGTGCCGCAAATCAGGTTGCCAATGGCCTGGTAGCTAAAGGGATCAAACCCGGAGACAAAGTGGCCATTAGTTGTTTTAACCTGCCTTATTTTCCCATTATTTATTTCGGTATTCTCAAAGCAGGGGCAGTGGTAGTTCCTTTGAGTGTATTGTTGAAGAAAGATGAGATTGCTTATCATCTGAGTGATAGTGAAGCTAAAGCCTATTTCTGCTTTGTCGGAACAGATGAGCTTCCTATGGGCCAGATGGGATATGCAGGTTTTCAGGAAGCCAGCCAGTGTGAGCATTTCTTCATGATCATGCCTAAGCCTGAAATGCCTTCAGCCATAGAAGGAACAGCTACACTCGGTTCACTCATGGCTGGTCAATCTCCAGCCTTCGAAACGGTACGTACCAGCCCGGCAGATACAGCTGTCATCATATATACTTCCGGTACTACCGGTAGACCTAAAGGAGCGGAGCTCTCTCACTCTAACATTTTGATAAACACCTTTATTTGTCGTGATCTTTTTGAGGGTGATCAGCATGAGGATGTACAGCTTATTGTCCTTCCCCTCTTCCACATTTTCGCCATGACTTGTCTGATGAATGCAGGCGTACTAAGAGGAAGCTCCAATATTCTGTTGCCACGTTTTGATGCAAAAGATGTGTTTGGGCTCATGCAGAAGCATAAGGTGACCGTCTTTGCGGGTGTCCCTACTATGTTCTGGGGATTAGTGGGATACAAAGGAGATGAGTTTGACTATGGTGAGATTTCTAAAAACCTAAGACTTTGCGTGTCAGGGGGAGCTTCTTTGCCTGTGCAGGTATTGAAGGACTTTGAAGATAGATTTGAAGTCCCCATTCTTGAAGGATACGGTATGTCAGAGGGCTCGCCTGTAGTAACCTTCAATCAACTAAAAGTAGGGAGAAAACCTGGTTCCATTGGAACACCGGTTTGGGGAGTAGAAGTAAAGCTAGTGGATAGCGATGGAAACGAAGTGCCTGTGGGAGAAAGGGGAGAACTATGGTACAGAGGCCATAACGTGATGAAAGGCTATTACAAGAAGCCTGAAGCTAATGCCGAAACCATTACTGATGGCTGGTTACACTCAGGAGATGTGGCTATCAAAGATGAGGAAGGGTTCTTTTACATAGTGGACAGGACTAAGGATATGATCATCAGAGGAGGCTTGAATGTATATCCTCGTGAAGTAGAAGAAGTAATGATCAAGCATGAAGCCGTTTCTCTGGTAGCTGTTATCGGAATACCAGATGAAAAACTGGGAGAAGAGATTAAAGCCTTTGTGGTATTAAATGATGGTAAATCCATTTCTGAAGCTGATCTGCAGGAATACACCAAGAACAATATTGCCGCTTACAAATATCCTCGTGCCATAGAGTTTGTAGACGGACTTCCTATGAGTGCGACCGGAAAGATTCTTAAGAAAGAATTGAGGAAGATGTAGACTGGATATCCGTTTTCAAGGAAAAGAAGGGGCTTCTCTCATAGAGGCCCCTTTCTTATTTTAAGAGATTTATGGGCACATTCCACGCCCTACAAGCCTTGAGTAGAAAAGCTTTCTTCACACAGACAGCTTTAATTTGATCCGTTTCAATGATGAGGCCAAGTAATTCATGGTCTTTATTCAGTACAGGACTTCCACTACTGCCAGGAGCTATTCCTTGTGGTGATAGGGTGAATAAATCTTCCTGTAAGTCAAACTCTAATTCTTTAACCTTACTCAGAAAGTTGACATCCCATTTGTTGCCAAGCGGATGACCGACGATGATGACTTCCTGATTGGGGCTAAGAGATTGTGTTTTGTTCCCTGAAAATGTCTGGACTTTCTGGTCTTGAGCTATGGGGCATTTGATGACAGCGAGGTCAAATGACTCATGTACCTGCATGACAGATGCTGATTGAGAAGTGCCATCATAAAAACTGATCGAAATATCATCTGCATTCTCCAAAACATGAGCAGCAGTGCATAGGTAGATACTATTGTCATCCTTTCCCACTATGAAGCCCGTACCTGTCTCATAGCCTGATTGAATATGAACTACAGGCTTTCTCAAAGACTCGTAAGAGATATCTTTCCCTAAGGAAGAAAATCCTCTTACCTGAGAGGTTGTCCCTGGAAATTCTTCTGGCAGGTTATCCAGGAAGATGAAGCCCAACTCGTCCTTTCCTTTTCTCTTGTATCGTTTTCCTTGCTTATCTACCCAATCCAGCTGGTAGTCTACGAACTTCACCTCATTCGGGAGGAGAATTTCCACAGACTTGGTAGCTAATTCATCTACCGGTCTAAATGTTCTGCGAACCTCTCTCTCTTTCCCAAAAAACGGATAGCTGACGGTAGCCACCATCAGCTTAATTCCCAGGTCAGATAACTGCCCCAAGTCGCCTTCAAATGCGATGGAATGTGGCCTGAAGGGAGCTACCAGATTGATCATAGGTACTTGACTTTCTATCCAGTCCGTATCAAAGGTACCGCCACCGGCAAACATCCACCTAACCCTATATTCATAGGACAGCCATTTCAGTTTGTCCTGATCGTTTCTCAGTCCATATCTGAAAGCAAATGACTTAAAGGCTTTCTGTATATTCTTTTTATCAATGAGTATTTCTTCCAATGTGATCTCTCCGGATTCATGCTGTTTTCTCAGGCTTATGGTGATGAAATTTAACAGATCCCCTTCCTGAAAGGCTTTGTAAATCGCAGGATCAAACCCAATCATGACCTTACGCTGGGTAAACAGAGGGTCATTCAGGTTGGTCTTCTCAAATGTGCGACCATAATCCATAAAGTACTCTTTGAGACTTAGGGACAGGGTTTGGTATTTTTCTAATTTGGTTCGCCCATTGATATAAAAGGTACTATTGCCTCTCCTATTGAAATTGTTAGGGAGAAATAGCTGAGAAAAACTGTAATCTCTCAGAACTTTGTTCTCACCGTCTAAAGACCGGTCAAGTCTTTTCCTGATTTTTCCAGAAAAGATCGTGGAGGAAGAAGATTGAAATAACCATCTTTCTAGTCTCCTGTTAGCGGAAAAAATAAGGCTAGCTAATTCATTGTTCTGATATGTTCTGTCAGAGTAAGTTTGATGATCCTGATGAAGCTGAATGGCCCCTTCAGTCCAGAAATCGGTTAATGCCAAATCTACCTCTTCTTGAGTTTGGCCCTCATCTCCTAGCGAAAATAACCCGCCTTCTTCCAGCTTGTCCCAGTCCACTTCTATCAATGCTTTGTGGGGATTGCTATATCCACTAAATCCCATGTCGAATACTATATCTACTTCTAGGAGGGGAGTTGTTAGGCTTTCTATGAGTATTTGAGCGTTTTCGGGAGATAGCCCAAAGGAGAGGAAGACTTGATTTTCATTAATAGTACTGGCAGGACCTGAAGCAAGTATGATACTTTCTTCGCTGACTCCTCCATTTGCTTTGGTTACCATGAGGGAGTAGTGTATATCCTGAAAAATGACTGGCCCTTCCAGCCTTACATCCTCTCCATACAGCTGCTTTAAGGTTGTCTCTGTATTGTTAAGTTGTTCCTGAGAGCTGGAGTATTCAACCTGAAGGTTCAGGAAGGCACCTTCCTGAGATAGGGTGTCTACCGGTTCAGTGGCTTGTTCCTGAATGTATTGTAGTAAAGAGAAAATGGGGTTTCCCTCCTCATCTATGGCCACTGCTATCTCCGCGGGGAGATAGACAAAGCTTAGGGTATCTTCCAGCAGAGGGAAGCACCAGAGTTCTGCCACTTTTTGCCCTTTTTCCAGTAGGACTTGTTGGGACATCCCTTGATGAATGCTGAATCCCAGTAGAATGAACAGTATGATTCTGTAAATCTTCATACACTTCTAATCTATAGATTATTGGCAAGAATCTGTTCTTTAGAATACATTTTAGCCCTATTTGAACTTGGAATAGGAGTCTGGGGGCATTTTTGCCTCTTGAAAGGAAACGTTGACCAACCAGATTTATCAGATACAAATGTCTCCAAATTACAGATTCATCAATCAGGTATTACTAACCACGATAGTGGTCTTATTATTCTCATGCCAACCTGCAGAAAAGGAAAAGAAGGTGATAGGCAGTGCGCCTAACATCATCTACATTATGGCAGATGATATGACTACGCAGGCCATCAGTATTTATGAGAATGGGATTTATGATGACATAGCTCCTACACCTAATATGGACAGACTGGCTAAGGAGGGCATGCTCTTTCAAAATGTGATGTGTACCAATGCTATTTGTGGCCCCAGCCGGGCGGCTATTCTTACAGGAGATTACAGCCATATGAACGGCTACTACAAAAATCACAACGGAGGGCAGCTGGATTCAGCCAAGTGGACCTTTCCTCAAGCCTTCCAACAAAAGGGATATCAAACTTCCCTGTTCGGTAAGTGGCATCTGGGATCTGAGCCAGTAGGCTTTGATGAGTTTAAGTTTCATGTGGAAGCAGGACAGCAGGGATTGTACTGGAATCCAGTCTACAATCATAATGGAGAAAGGGCAGAGGAAGAAGGCTATGCCACTAACCTTACCACTGACTTTGCGCTGGACTGGCTGAACAACCAAAGAGATCAGGAAAAACCCTTCCTCATGCTACTCCAGTACAAGGCGCCCCACCGTGCATGGGAACCAGACACTAAGTATGAAATGTTGTGGGAAGACATAGATATGCCTTATCCTTCTAACTTTGATGATGACTATGAAGGGAGAGAACTCACCATGGGAGACACAGATATGACCATGGACTTTCTCAGCAGAACAGACATGAAGATGACCCCACCCGAAGGTTTGAGCCAGGAAGAATTTCTGAGATGGAGATTCTACGGTGTACAAAGAGGAGAAATAGTAGATCCTGAAGGCTTAGGAGAAGAAGAGGGAAGAAGGTGGAGATATCAGAAGTACATTAAGGACTACCTGGCCTGTATCAAGTCTGTGGATGATAACATTGGGCGCGTACTGGGTTTTCTGGATGAGACAGGCCTATCTGAGAATACCATGGTAGTACTGACTTCAGACCAGGGATTTTACTTAGGAGAACACAACTTCTTTGATAAACGCTTCATTTATGAAGAGTCTCTGCGTATGCCCTTCATGGTAAGGTATCCTGGGCATGTGAAAGCGGGATCTGTAAATGATGATGTGATCGCGAATGTAGACTTTGCTCCCACCTTACTGGAAGTTGCCGGAATAGAAACCAATCAACAGATGCATGGGAGAAGTTTTGCTTCTGCCCTGGAAGGTAGTTCTGATACAGATTGGCGACAGTCTATCTATTACCACTATTACGAGTTTCCATTCTGGCATCATGTGCAGCCGCACTATGGAATCAGAACGGATAAATTTACCCTGGCACATTTCTATTACAACATAGATGTGTGGGAGTTGTACGATCTGGAGAAAGATCCTTCCCAGATGAATAATATCATCAACGATCCTGCTTATGCGCAAGTAGTGGAAGACCTCAAGGCTCAGATCAATGAACTTCAGACTGCCTATGGAGAGGACCTGGATCTGGAAGCTTTCAGAGAAATTACAGACACCAACTTTGGGACTATCAATGGGAAAGACAGGAATCTGGATGACCTCTTGGAGAAAGACCAAGCTAAGTAAAGATTACATACATCCATTCATTCTTTCATTCAAAATTCATTCATTCAAAATTCATTCATTCAAAACTCAGTCATTCTCTCATTCAAAATTCAAGTATTCTTTCATTCAAAATTGATCAAAACTAGCTCCTGTTTTTTCTTTTACCTCTTCCAGAGAAATGCCTGGCATAAGCTCTGTAAGGGTGAGTTTACCTGCTATAAATTTGAAGACTCCTAACTCAGTGATGACCATATCCACTACGCCCTTGGCTGTTAGAGGTAGGGTACAGCTTTGAACTATTTTGGGAGAACCGTCCTTATTGGTGTGTGTCATGGTGATGATGAGCTTTTTGGCTCCTTTGGCTAGGTCCATGGCACCCCCTACGCCCAGCAAAGGCTTTCCGGGTACCGCCCAATTGGCGAGGTTAGCTTGCTCATCTACCTCTAAGGCGCCCATCATAGCAACCTCAATGTGTTTTCCTCGGATCATCCCGAAAGAGTCTGCACTATCAAAATAGCTGCTGCCTTTCAAAGCAGTTACCGGACTTTTACTGGCATTGACAGGGTAGGTCATTGCGCCACCAGATTTGGGTGCAGGACCTACACCCAGCATTCCATTCTCTGAGTGGAGAATGACGCCATCTCCCTCAGAAATAAAGTCAGCCACAAAAGTAGGGATGCCTATGCCCAGGTTAACAATATCTCCTCTCTTCAATTCTTTAGCCGCTCTTCGGGCGATTTTGAGCTTAGCTTCACTTGGTTTTCTGGCAGCTGATACTGAAGCAGAGTAGCCCAAATCCTCCATAGTAAGTTTGGCTTCTACCAAATAGTCCACATAACAACCAGGTGTATGTACCTGCTCAGGGGGGATATTACCTGCTGGAACTATTTCTTCTACTTCAGCTATGACCAATTCTGCAGCGGTGGCCATGGCCTTATTGAAGTTTGTTTCGGTGAGCCGGTAACGGAGATTGCCGGAGGTATCTGCTTGCCAGGCACGGATAAAAGCTACATTTCCCCACAGCGCCTTAACATATACCTGTTCAATGCCGTCTATGATCCTCGTTTCTTTCCCCTCTGCCAATGGAGTTCCGGCAGCTGTAGGTGTATAGAAAGCACCTATACCGGCACCCCCTGCTCGTAGCGCTTCAGCCAAAGTACCTTGTGGTAGAAGTTCATATTCCAGTTTTCCTTCCAATACTGCCTGAACTGCATCTTTATTAGAGGTAAAGTAAGAACCTATTAGTTTGCTTACCTGTCCATTCTCTACAAGTCTGCTGGCTCCCAAGCCCGGTTCACCCGCATTGTTTCCCACAAAGGTGAGATTCTTCGTATCCAGCTTTGCCAGGGCATGCATGAGGTGGACAGGATTTCCTGTCATCCCAAACCCCCCTTGTAGCAACACATCACCCTCACTTACCATGGTGGCAGCCTCTTCTACACTGATTACTGGGACTTTCTTCATACTTTTTCTGAATTAGAGAAGAAAGCTAAAAAATCCTACCGTCTTTACGGCCTGAGGTGAAATATCTTATGGAAAGATGGGTAAGCTGCAAAGGGAAAGAGGACTCAAAAGGTATCCACCACCCATACACCCTTTTGAGAAAAGCTGTTCATCTTCATCAAGGCTTCCGGAGCTTCTCCAAGAGATATGGTTTTTTCTATCAATTTATCTGGCTGGAGTTTCCCCTGACTGATCATGTTGAGCATTTCCGGGTATTTATAGGCCTGCATACCATGGCTCCCGAGGATTTCCAGCTCGTTTGCAATGACTTTGTCCATGGGAATCTTAGGGTGGTGGTCGCTTCCAGCCATAAGGCCTACCTGAATGTGTTTCCCTCTTTTTCTAAGATTGGCGATAGAATTAAAGCAGGTGATCTGACTTCCCAAAGCATCCAGAGACACATGGGCACCTCCTTTGGTAAGTTCTTGCACCTCCTCAATCACATCCGGACTGTTGGAAGCATTTACAGTAAGCGTTGCGCCTAATTCTCTGGCTAAGTTCAGGGTATTCTCATCTATATCAACAGCAATTACTTGAGCACCTAAGGCGTTTGCAATCATGATAGCGGAAAGCCCAACTCCTCCACAGCCATGTATGGCTACCCATTGCCCACCCGAAACCTGGCCTTGATGAACTACAGCTCTGAAGGAAGTGATGAATCGGCATCCAAGAATGGAGGCCGTTACATCTGAAATTTCTGCCGGTATCTTCACCAGATTTATATCCGTATAGTCAATGGCTACAAATTTTGCAAAGGAACCCCAGTGTGTAAATCCTGGCTGCGACTGATGATCACATACCTGATGGTTACCGGAGATGCATTCTCCACAAGTTCCACAGCCGGCCACAAAGGGGACAGTTACTCTATCTCCTCGTTTGAAGTTTCTCACTTCTTTCCCTACGGCCTCTATCACACCCGCCAACTCATGACCTGGCACATGTGGTAATCTAATATCCCCATCATGTCCCATCCACCCAAGCCAGTCGCTCCGGCAAAGGCCTGTGGCAGTAACTCGGATGACTACGCCATCAGGTTTAGGGGTAGGGTCAGGAACCTGTTCCAAGATAATGGGCTGCTGGAATTGGGTATAGAGGGCTGCTTTCATAGGAGGATCTTATGTAATTGTACAAGTTAGTACTTATGCCTATTTCTTTAGAGCATAGCTCTGAAAAGAGAAGATATGTTCTTATTGAACAAGCAGAAGTAACAGTGGAAGTATTGGAGCTCCATTGTCTGTTTCCCTTCTTTGAGTTTCCATACCGGATGTCAATCCCTCTCC
>JBCBKZ010000003.1:0-27074 GCA_038520955.1 Bacteroidota bacterium
AAAAATGATGTAGTCATTTTTAAACACCCTAATGGAAATTATATAGATGATGGAAGACTTCTGAATGGAATTGCCTGGTTTTATAAGCAGAACTATAGCCTGGCCATGCAGAACTTTGATGAAGTCATTGAAAAGTTCCCGGAATCTGACAGGGTTCCTGAAACCTATCTGTGGATAGCCAAGACCTTCTATCAGATGGAGAATAAAACCATGTCTGAGGATATCCTGGAGGACAACTTCGTATTTGGGAACAGGGTAATCACTGACAAAGCACTGCTAGCTGACCTGGCTATTTTCAGGAGCAGAATTGCTTTAGAAAAAGAGGAGTATACTGATGCTGCCCGCATTTTGGTAGAGGAGGTAGATAATATTTCTGTAAGAAGGAGAAGAGCCAGAGCCCACTATCTACTGGGTCAGCTGTATGACTACCTGAAAGACTATCCCAAAAGTCTGGAACACTATCAAAAAGTGCTAAAAAATACGGATGCTTACGAGTTCCGCTTCCGCACCCAAATGAAGATTGCCAGGTTATATGTCCAGTTTCATGAACAAGATAGTGATGATGCGGTGGAGAAATATCTCACACGCCTGATGAAGGACGAGAAGAATGAAGAAAATCTGGATAAAATCTACTATGAGTTTGCCCTACTGGAACACAAAAATGACAGCCTGCAAAATGCCCTGGAATTTTTACGTCAGTCCCTGAAGGCAAGTACGGGTGATCCAGTCCAAAAGACGCTTTCCTACTATAAATCCGGGCAGATTTACTTTGATCACCTTCAGAAGTATCCAGAAGCTCAAGCCTACTATGACAGCGCCGCTCAGGTAGTAACTACTGAGATGAGCGAGTATGAGGACATTAAGAGACTTGCCAAAACGCTGGGAGAATACATTTCTTACAAAGAAACCATCATCTACCAGGACTCTATGCTGGTCCTGGCGGAACTACCCAAGGAAGAACTGGACTCTATCGTAGATCTGGTGATAGCTGAAGAGAAAAGAAAAGAAGAAGCCCTCAAGGAGAAGGAACTGGAAAGCCAGCTGTCTAACAGTAACCTGGATAACCTGTATGCGCTGAATAACCAAAACGGTAAATCCAATAAGAGCCAGGGAGGAGAATGGTACTTTGATAAGCCGGCCACTATTTCTAATGGAAAACTAGAGTTCCAGCAGTTATGGGGAAACAGAAAGAATGAGGACAACTGGCGCCGAAAAAATAAAGCGCTTAGTTCAGCCTCCTTTGCAGACGCACAACAAGAACAAACTACCGCACCTGAAGAAGTGGATAGCACTTTGTTAAAATCTGTGGGAGATAAGTACAACTACTACAAGGATATCCCCAAGACAGAGGAAGATAAGGCTGTAGCCAGTGCCAAGGTAGAGGAGGCTCTATACATGTTAGGGCAAATCTACTTTCAGAAACTGGAGGAACCAGATTCTGCCATTTCTACCCTGGAAAACTTATTGGACAGGTTTGAAGGTTCTGAGTATACCCTCCGCGCACGTTATGCCCTCTACCAACTTTATTCTGAGAAAAAGTCTCCCATAGCAGAAGCACAGAAGAATTTCATTCTCAATGAATTCCCGAACTCTGTCTATGCTTATCTGATACAAGGAAAAGATCCTAATGTGCTGAAGGAAGACGAGCAGGATTATGAACTGGCCTACGAAGGTTTATATAATTCTTATCAAGGGAAGCAGTTCAGAACTTCCGTAGAGTTTAGTGAATACATCATAGATAAGTATAAGGCTAAGGAAGGTTTTGTGAAGCCAGAAGTATACTTCATCAGAGGGATGTCTTACGGCTATCTGGGCAAAAGAGATAGCATGAAGGTGATTCTCACAGAACTGGTAGGCGCCTACCCTGAAGCAGATGTTACGCCTCAGGCTAAAGAAACCCTAAGGCTGCTGGACCAGGGCTTCAGTGAAGCTAATCCTCAGGAGGTGGCAGAGGATACAAAGCCGCAAGAGGAAGTAGATCCTAATGATCCCAGATTTAAAGGCTTCAGTAAAGACGTAAAAAAGAGCGACAGAATCTTTGTCCTTATGTACGTCAGCTCCGAACTACAGAAATCTGAGGTGCAGTCTAAAATTTCTGACTTCAATAAGGCAGAGTTCCAAGGTCAAAAACTCAGAGTGTTCACTTTTGCCTACACCAAGACCCAAAAACTGCTCCCCTACATCAGTAGATTCTCCAGCGTAGAGGATGCTGAGAAGTATATCCGCACCTTTAGAGATAGTGATGTTGGGAAAGAAATTCTTACCACCGAGGAGGATAAAATCTTCTTCATTACCCACACTAATTTCAAAACTGCTTACGGAAAAAAGCGGATGGAAGACTATATCAGCTTCTATCAAAACGTCATGGGAAAATAGTTTTCTGGTCTGTTTAGAGAAGGTTTTCTCCCTTTGTGCTTTTTAAAGAGTGCATATATCCAAAAATATATAATATCTTTGGTCTACTGGGAGCCTAAGAGTACAACGCACACTAAGGAGAAAAGTCGTTGGATTATGCTTCCGGTCTTTGCTTCTTAATACCGTGCTATATGAGCAGATTATCCAAGAAGAGTAAGGGCACAGAAGAGAATCAAGCTCAGAATTCCAGCAAGAAATCTTTTTCACTCCCTCGTAAGTTCTTCTTAGGCTTAGTGGGAATCGTTGGAATTGTTCTTCTTATTTCCATCATCCTGGTGGGTAAAGACATCCCCCCATTAGACGAAATAGAAAATCCACAGTCTAATCTCGCGACTCAGGTAATCTCTCTAGATGGAGAGGTATTACAGAACTTTTACACCCGGGAGAATAGAGTAAACATTCCTCTGCATAAGATTTCTCCCCACCTCATAGACGCACTGATAGCTACGGAAGACCTACGCTTTTACCGTCATTCAGGCCTGGACATGAATACTGTTCCTGCCATTATCATCAGGTACCTGAGAGGGACTACCAGTGGAGGTAGTACTATTACCATGCAGCTGGCCAGAAACCTGTTTGATGCAGTCGGGACTCAGCGTACGGTTACCAGAAAGATCAAAGAAATCATAGTTTCAGCTATCCTGGAACAGCGATTCACCAAGCAGGAGATTCTCACTGCTTACCTGAATACCGTCAGTATCTATGGACAGACGTATGGAGTGGAAATGGCTTCCAGGAGGTTGTTCGGTAAGCCCGCTAAGGAAGTAGCCCTGGAAGAAGCTGCCGTTCTGGTAGCCATGCTGAAAGGGCAAGGGGTTTTTAATCCCTACAGGAATCCTGATACAGTCATCTTTAGGCGGAACGTAGTCATCAATAAAATGGTGGAGAACGGATTTCTCTCCATTCCTGATACAGAATTAGACAGCGTAAAGGGTCTACCTCTGGATCTGGCTGCAAGAGGGAAAGAGCATGTAGAAGGTCTGGCCCCCTACTTCAGGGAACACATCAGACTCTTCATGGGAAACTGGTGTAAGGAGAGGGGTTATAACCTGTACACAGACGGACTCAAAATATATACCTCCATAGATACCCGCCTACAGCGCTATGCTGAAGAAGCTGTAGAAGAGCATCTATCTGAAAGGCAAAAAACCTTTGAAGAGCATTTAAAGATCACCCGTCCCTTCAGAAATGATCCAGACATAGTAAACGTGCTCATGCGTCAGAGTGGGCGCTATGCTGCAGGTCTGAGAGCAGGCCAAACTGATACGGAAATACGAGACAGTTTTAATGAGCCTCGTAAGATGAGTGTATTCACCTGGAAAGGAAATGTGGATACAGTTATGACGCCTAAGGATTCCATCCTCCATCATGCCAAATATCTTGAAACAGGTCTGGTCTCTATAGATCCTGTTACAGGTTATATCAAAGCATGGGTAGGCGGAATCAACTTTGAGCACTTTAAGTATGATCACGTTGCCAAAGGAAAAAGACAGGTAGGTTCTACCTTCAAACCTTTTGTATATGCAGCGGCGATGGATAATGGCAGACAGCCATGTGATGAAATCCTAAACCAACCCGTCTTCTTTGAAAATGTAGACGGTGAGGGAGAAAGATGGAGTCCTAGTAACTCCAATAATTCTGTAGGAGGGATGATGACCTTACGCAGAGGTCTGGCAAGCTCTACCAACCTGATTACAGCCCGTCTCATGAAAGATATAGGCCCGCAGGTAGTAGTGGACTATGCCAAGAAGATGGGCATTAAAAGTGATCTGGAGGCCGTACCAGCCCTCTGTTTGGGAACCTGTGATCTGAATGTTCTCGAGCTAACCGGAGCTTACAGCACCTTTGTAAATAAGGGCGTTTATGTAGAACCCATTTTTATCACTCGCATAGAAGACAGAAACGGAAATGTCATACAGGAATTTTCTCCTACCACTAATCAGGTTCTCAGTAGAATCAAAGCCTATGAGATGGTAGAGCTTCTGAAAGGAGTAGTAGATGAACCAGGAGGTACAGCGAGCCGACTGAGATACCAGTATGACTTCAAAAATGAGATTGGGGGAAAAACTGGAACTACCCAGAATCACTCAGATGCGTGGTTCGTAGGCGTAATGCCTCAGCTTATTACTGGTGTGTGGGTAGGCTGTGCAGACAGACGCATCCGTTTTGAAAGAATGGACCTTGGACAAGGTGCCAGTCAATCTCTGCCCATTTGGGCCTTATACATGAAGAAAGTATTGGCAGATGAAGACCTGAATTTCCCTCAGGAGCCATTTGCCATCCCTTCAGGCTATTACAGCCGCTTGGCCTGTGATTCTTCTTACTTTGATAAGGAAAATATGCTTAGAGCTGCCCCTGTTAAGAAGAAAAAGAAAGACAAAGGCCTGGGATTCTAATTCTCATTGAAACCTCTTCTTGCCTATCAACGTTTATCCTTCTCCTAGTACTGTTCTTTGGAAGGATATAGTCGTATCTTGTATAATAAGAGAATTTTCTTTTTCGCATTTATGGCTAACGTAGAGTCCCTAAAATCTTTCATTAAGACCCTCCCGGATCAACCTGGTGTATACCGGTATTTCAATAAAAACGGTACCATCATTTACATCGGGAAAGCCAAAAATCTAAAGAAGCGGGTAAGCAGTTATTTTACTTCCGGGAGAATGCACAGCTACCGGATTCAAAAACTGGTACAGAACATAGACAAGATAGAATTTACCATCACCAATAGTGAGATAGAAGCCCTATTACTGGAGAATAACCTAATCAAGACCCACCAACCCAGATATAACATTCTCCTGAAAGATGGAAAAACCTATCCCTATATCTGCATAAAGAAAGAGCGCTTCCCACGCGTATTCAGTACGCGAAACAGGATTCAGGACGGTTCTCTCTACTTTGGGCCTTACCCTTCAGTAGGTACTATGAACTCCATCCTGGACCTTATCAGGAGTTTTGTATACCTACGTACCTGTAACTACCACCTCTCTGAAAATAACATACAGGCAGGAAAATTTAAGGTCTGCCTGGAGTACCAGATTGGGAACTGCCTGGGACCGTGTGAAGGTAGATACTCTGAGGAAGAATACATGACGGGCATAGATCAGGTAAAGCTGGTTCTGAAAGGCAACCTAAAACCCGTACTGGATCAACTTTCTCAGAGAATGAAAGAGTCCGCAGCTAAGTATGAGTTTGAGAAAGCTGAGTTCTTTAAAAAGAAACTGGATAAGGTAAAAGCTTATAAGCGGAGAAGCACGGTAGTATCAGAAAAGATCACAGACCTTGAAGTCCTCACGGTCGCTACCGAAATGCATCTGGCAGTAGTCAATCACTTCAAGGTCATTAATGGAGCCATCGTTCAGACACACTCTTTCGAGATTAAGCGAAATAACCAGGAAGAGGAAGCTGAACTACTAACTGCTGCCATTGAGTACCTACTGAGTGAGGGAGAAGACCTACATACAGAAATAGTCACGCATACCATCCCGGAAGCTTCTGAAGAAACCGAAAAGTTTCAGTTTGCCGTTCCCCAAAGAGGGGACAAGAAACACCTGGTAGACCTTTCTCTTAAGAACTGCAGACTGCTGCTGACAGAAAAGCTCTACAATCAGAACTTCAAGAAGCGGAAGACGCCAAATGAAATCATGATGGAGGAACTCCAGCAGGCGCTGAACATGAAGATTCTTCCAGATCATATAGAGTGTTTTGACAACTCTAACTTCCAGGGAACTAATCCAACTGCCTCTGTAGTGGTATTCAAGAATGGGAAACCAGCGAAAAAGGACTATCGCCACTTCAAGATCAAAACGGTAGAGGGGCCAGATGACTTTGCCTCCATGCAGGAGATTGTCCATAGAAGGTATAAGCGCCAGCTGGAAGAAGGAAATCCTCTCCCAAAACTGATAGTGATAGACGGGGGGAAAGGACAGCTAAGTCATGCGGCTGATTCTCTGAGAGAGCTGAATCTTCTGGATAAGATTCCGGTGATAGGCATTGCAAAAAGACTGGAGGAAATATACACAGTAGGAGATCCTATTCCGCTCCATATAGACAAGAAGAGTCCCGCCCTCTACCTGATTCAGCAAATTAGGAACGAAGCCCACCGCTTTGCCATTACCTTCCATAGGAAGCTCAGGAGTAAGGATAAGAGTCAGCGCTCTCAACTATCCACCATCAAGGGTATCGGAGCCAATACAGAGCAGAAAATCATCAAGACGTTCAAGTCTATCAAGAAGCTAAAAAATGCCTCAAACGAGGAGCTGGAAGCTGTGGTAGGAAAAAGTAAGGCCAAGGTCATTCGGGAAGCCATAGAGAAGGGGGATATTTAGGGTTTAGGCTTCAGAAGAGAAGATGATACATGGTCATCCATTGGTCTCAGAATTATAGGATCTTACTCAAATAGCTCGGGGGTTAAATCCCGAGCTATTTGAATGTTAAGAAGTTGATTAAATCCTATAACGACCAGTCTACCTAAACTATCCACATAAAAAAAGCCCGTCTCACGACGGACTTTCATAAAAAGGTATTATTCTATTAGTAGCTCCAAAGGTGGTGCTCGAATTCAGTCAGTTGCTGTCTTCTCACCTCAGCCTCATCAAGTGTGGTAACACCTACACCTGATACTTCAATAATGAAGCTATGGAACAATCTCAAGTCGAATATTTCTTTCAATGTTCTGTATTCAGCATCATTGAAACGGTTCTTCCACTGAGTACCCTCTAGTGTCTGAACGATGTCTTCATATCTGAATACACACAATGGCTTATCAGGAAGCGTCTCTCCCGGATCAGTCCAGATGATTTCAATGAATTCAATGTTGTGCACTACCTCAGAACGAGTCTTGTCAAAGATTACATCTTCTACAAAGTGAATCACATTCTCAAATGGTAGTGGATCAAATTCTCCAAGATCTTCTCCGTCGGTACCGGCTTCCTCCCCCAGATCATCTCCAAGGTCATCGCCGAACTCATCTTCGAAGTCTCCGAATCCATCATCGTCTGCGAACATATCATCTTCTCCGGAGAAATCATCAAATCCTCCTTCGTCAAATCCTTCATCAAATCCGCTTTCCTCTTCTTCGTCAAAAGATTCTTCTTCTCCCAGAAGACTTCCTTCAAAGTCCTGGATCTTACGTAGTACATCCTGGTAGCTCATAGATACCTTCAAGCTATCTGGATTGTAGGCTACATAATCCCCTTGCTTAAGACCGTTGAAAAGAGCCATTACGATTCCTTCCTTACCTGAGTACTGAGACTCGGCATAAAAACGGTTTTCTCTGGCGATCAAGGGAGCATTCATCTTTTCAGTCAGATCAATACGGTTCACGATCTTCTTACGCCAGAAGTGGTCTTCAGGGCGCGGAACACGTCTGTTGGGATCCTGAGCCAGGGCAGTACCCACTATCAGTGTTATTAGGCTAAATATGACAACTTGCTTTTTCATGTCAGCAGAATTGATCTGATATTACTTTACTACGATTGACAGCATTCTTTCAGCTTCTGAGAAGCGCTTGTCAGGCAAATTCTTGTTCTGGAAATTTTTGCGATAAATTTCGTTGATTCGGATATACACCTTAGTGTTAGGTGGTGCAGATCTTACTTTCGCTCCCAGAGATACATTGATAGGCTTAGCATGACAAAGCGCACCTCTCACTGTATTTACTTTTGTTGGAGGTCCTAAAGACAGACCGGCCAGTACATCGACACTGGTAACACCATACTTGGCATCATCAGGAAGAGCTGCCTTAAATTCCGGATCAGGAACTACCTTGATCTGTACACGGCTGTTTTTAGATACTGGTGTGGCACCACTGGTACGCTTACCATTAACTGCCATGTCTACTGAAGGCTTAGGAGGGTTAATCACTTTGTACTTTACATCACCAATCTTGGTGGTCTTTCCATTCATGATATTACTTACTCCAACTATACACTGCTTTCCAGTAGGAATAATTCTATAAGTAGTTTTGTTCTTCTTGGAAGGAATCACCTGAGAACTTGAAGCTGAAACCTTAGGATTGTAGAAATCACCTAGTGCAGGTACATCAATGTTTACATCATTCGCGCATGAACGATATAAGTTCTGTACTGCAGCAGAGGTAATGGAGATTACCGGCTTACGTACGGTGAATGAACCCTCAACTTTCAAGTCTTCTGTTCCACCGGTAGCTTTAGGTACTTGGATAACAGCACTGTAGTTTTGCTGAGCTTCTTTTTTCCCACCTTTCAAAAGTCCTCCATTTGCAGGGATAGTCAAAGTAGCATAGTTAGGATTATCACCCGGCTTAATGCTACCGCTTCCACTAGAAAACTTAGGCTGGATAGTACTGGAAGACATAGCCACATAAAGGCGAGTCTCAAAGTTTAGACCAGAAGGTACAATAGTAGCTGTAGGAGCATTTACTGGTATAACTTTGTCTACTTTAAATGCAACGACACCAAGTCTACCATTGAGCAAATCCAATAGCTTCTTTTGCTCTTCATACACATCCATCTTCAGAGCTTCCAAGATAGCCAGGTTACCTACGACTGGTCCGTCAAAAGTGAACTTTTCCCAGCTTTTGTCTTTTCCATCAATCCCTTTTTTGTCTTCCAGACGCTTGGCGTCCATGCGATCCTTAGGATTTTTTACTTGAGAATCATAGATAGTCTTGAGGTACTGAAAGTATCCATTCATCTCATTTCTCAATGTGAATGCTTCTCCAGCTCCTCTACCACCATTCTCCAGGTCCTTTCCTCCAGAACCCATCCAGTATTGATAGTTTTTCTCTATCTCATCTTTACGAGTATATTCTCCGGTTTCAGGATCAACGCCTGCGAATTCCTCCATCTTTTCGATGTGCTGATTCAACAAAGAAATTACTTTGCCAGACTGCCCAGAAATTTGAGTCAGAGTATCGAGTAAGCCTTCATTATTCCTACGCCCCTCTCTATCAATCTCATTTTGGATTGTCTCCTTCATATTATCAATAAAGGCAACTTGTGTCGCATTTGCATTATTAGCTGAGTTTTGAAGTTTAATTTTCAGCGTATCAAATGCGTCCAGGATCTCTTTACTTACGTTCATCGCCAGAAGGGCCAACAGGACGAGATACATCATGTTGATCATTTTCTGACGGGGTGATAATTTGCCGCTAGCCATATCCTATCCTTTCTTTTTTGGTTGTGGACTAATTCTCAACTAAAACTTCTTATCTGGCTCCACCGGACATAGCGGTTAGCATATTACCATATACCGTGTTCAATCTCTGTAGATTTCTGTTCAGGATCTGCATTCCCTGCTTGTACTGCTCTGCATCTTTGCTGGCTTCAGTCATGCTGGCCATAGCTTCAGTCATGCTACCATAAAACTGGTTGAGCGACTTCAGGTGAGTTTTAGCATCCTGTAGCTCTAACTCATAAATAGAGTTTAGAGAACTCAGGTTTTTAGTGATCGTCTGTACCTGAGTATGGTATGCTTTAGCATCAGTAGCTGCGTTAGCAAAGCTAGACATAGAGTCTACTGCTACTCCATAGCTTCTGTTCAGAGAATCTACTTTATTAGTAGCTTCCTTAATTTTAACTGCATAAGCATTAGTAGCTTCAGCAGCATCCGTAACGGTAGAAAGCTTATTTACATTTGTATTCAGGCTCTGAAGTGTACCGGAAAGTTCTCCGAATACGTTTCCATCAAGCTGGTTAAGAGACTGAGTCCATGAAGTATCTATAGCTTCAGGCGCATGAGCTGACTCATCAGCTAATACTGGATATACTTTTTCCCACTCGTAATCGTCTGCTGGAGCATCAAATGCAGAAATCAAGAATACGAAGGCCTCAGTAAACATCCCCACAATCAACATAGTATCAGCACCTGGCCAGTGTAGAATTTTGAAGAGTGCTCCAACAATTACTACAGCAGCAGCTGCGCCATATATAAAGTTCATGATTTTCTTACCAGAACTTGATTTTAAGAATCCTTTTTTCCTTGCCATTTTTTACTTCTCCTTAAAATGTTATTCAGTGTTTGTTTAAGAATAATGAAATACTAACTATTGAGTACAGCCAACCCTGTAGCGGTAAACCTGTAGGTTAACCCGTTCCAGTGAGCAATAAAATATAGGTTGATTTAGAAACCTCCGGCAGCCCCGGATCTACCGATCACTGTAACTGCACAGCGGAAACCGATGAATGATTTCGCAGTATCAGCATACTCGAATGTACGAGTACCGCATGACAGGAAGTAACCTATGTCTTTCCATGAACCTCCACGAGTAACCTTTCTGATCTTGGCTCCTCCTGCTACTCTCTCATCATCGCTGTAGCGCTGATCATAGAATACTGGGTTCAGGTCATGTGCATAAGTATATCCAGTTTCTGCAAAATCATCCTGGCACCATTCTGCCGCATTGCCTGGCATGTTGTAAAGACCGTAGTCATTAGGAAAATAAGATTCTGCAGGTGCGAGATATTCAAAGTTATCTGCAATGTAGTCTCCTCTACCGGGTTTGAAGTTGGCAAGGAAACATCCTTTAGAGTTTCTGAGATAGGGGCCTTCCCAAGGATAGAGTTTATGCTCGTATCCACCTCTGGCGCCATACTCCCACTCAGCCTCAGAAGGAAGTCTGAAAGATGGCATAGGAGCCAATTCTCTTTCTTCTCTGTACTGGTTTAAGTGAGCTGTACGCCACTTACAAAATTCTTGAGCCGCATACCAGTTTACCCCTACTACCGGATAATCATCAAAGGCTGGATGCCAGAAATAATTTTCCATCATAGGTTCATTGTAAGCGTACACAAAATCCCTGGTCCAAACAGTAGTGTCTGGCATGATGATTTCCATCACTGCAGGATCAATTGTGTCGCGGGCGCCATTTTGTTGGAAAGCACTTGCTTCATCAGCGGCGGGACCATAGACAAACTGACGATACTGATTATTAGTAATCTCAGTTTCATCCATGAAATACGCACTGATCGTGATTTGCTTTTTCCGGGCGATTTGAGAGTAAGGCACATCCTGATCATTCTGCCCCATATGGAAGCTTCCTGGTGGGATGTAGACCATTCCCATTGGCTGATACTGATCCCATTCAGGTCTGTCAATGACCCCGGTCAGTTCCCCATGGTGGCCGGTACCTTTTCCTCCGAATAAGCCGCAGCCGGTAGCAAAGATCGCTAAGACGGTGAGCGAGAAAAATACCTTTTTCATTTTCTACACTAGTTTCAATAAGTATGAATTCTACTTGAATAATGACTGTTCAGTCACATTATTAAACTTTTCCTGCATAATTCATGCCGCAACAGAAAAAGTCTTGAACCTTTATTACGCTATTTTAGGAACAATATTGAATTATTTAAAAGTAATATCCATTTTTTCTTAACACAGCCAATTAACAGGTTAATATGGCTTCCGCCCCTAAAGCCTATCTAGGCTTCTTTATCACATTATCCAATGGACCTTTTGTTCTTTTTGCTGTTCTGAAAGTGTAAGATAAGAAGATTTCGTGAGAGGATAAGTCCCCATTTGCATTCAAATCTGACACTGTGTAGTCAAAAGCATACCCCAGGAATGTATTCTCTGTAATTCTGAATCCGGCCATCCCGGAAAAAGAATCATTATAAAACCTGTGAGAAACGCCTAGTGTGATTAATGACTTTATATGAACATATGTGCTTAGATCAAACTGAAAGGATGAGAGACCTCCTTCTGCTCTTCCCATAAAGGTAGGCTGTATAGTTATGTCTCTTCCTGGAAGATCAAATCTATAACCTCCCATCAAGTAAAAAGACCTGCTTACCTTGGAATCATCCCCTATACTGCTGGTTCCTAACAACTCTTCCAGAGAAGGTTCTAATAAATCCTGACCTGAAAGCCCCACAAATAACTTGTCATCAGGCAGGGTCAGATAAATCCCTGCAGAAAGATTAGGAACTATTACACTATTATTTGAGGTAGGAACCACTGGGTCTATCCCACCCGACTGGTCGTATAGAAATCTGGTTCCATCTATTCTCTTCTGCAATATCCCTGCTGCTGCTCCTATGCTAATTCTGGGAGAAGAAACATCTCCGGGACGTAATTGGAAGTGATAAGCGTAAGAAGCATTTGCCCCTGTGGTGGAAAGTGGTCCTAGCTCATCCAGCACGAAGTGAACGCCGACTCCACTCTGAAGGGTTTCTAATGGCGTGTTGATAGAAGCGGTCACTAACCTGGGCCCTCCATCTATTCCTAGCCACTGTAATCTTCCCATCAATGCCAGCTGCGTTCCATCTGCTGTTCCTGCAGCGGCTGGATTATATACAAATCGGTTATATGGATAGAGGGTATTCTGGATGAAGACCTGAGAAAATCCCTCAAGAACCAGTATGCATAAAATCCCAGTGAGCAGGAAACCTTTCTTCAACATATGCTAGAAATCGTAGAGAATTTATTCGTTCTATTCTTCCTAAAGAGTGGTTCATCACTGATTGCCACTCTGTATAAATGGTAATATACTATTGTAAAAACAAATAATCCCCATTCGCCCCTACTTTCTTCTTCGAATTTTCCTATAATTCAGGATGTTGTGCTAGTGGAAACACTTCCTTTCTGGAGGCCCACACAATAGTATTGCCTTCTTATAACAAGAATAAAGACCAGTTGGTTTAGTTTCTCTCCTGTCCCAGCTCTTTCAGGTATGATTCTATGGCTGCGGTCATAGACGGAACGTTTGGTCTGGGGGCTTCTATCACCACATCCAGTCCCATTTTATGGGCTTCCTTAGCCGTAGTAGGTCCAAACACCCCTATACGGGTATCATTCTGCTTGAAATCCGGGAAGTTCTTGAATAATGACTGTAAACCTGAAGGTGAGAAAAAGCAAATCAGGTCAAAGGTTACATCACTTAAGTCAGAAAGGTCACTGGCTACTGTCTCATAAATAACAGATTCTGTGATGTCCATGCCTTTTTCTCTCATGAAGTCTGGCAACTTTCTGTGGTGAATGTTGCTACATGGGAAAAGGAACTTCTCTGACTTATGCTTTTGAATATAAGGAGTCAGATCCATGGCAGTCCTATCTCCCACAAATAATTTTCTTTTTCTGATGACTATATACTTCTGCAGGTACTTGGAAGTAGCTTCACTCACACAGAAATACTTGGTTTCAGGCGGCATTTCAGCCCTCATTTCTTCCATAAGCCTGAAAAAGTGGTCTACTGCCACCTTGGAAGTAAATATAACGGCGCTGAAATCCAGTGGCTGGATGCCCTGCTTCCTAAAGTCATTTAAGCTTACGCCTTCTACCTGAATAAATTTCCTGAACTGAACATCAATATTATAATTATCAGCCAGTCTGAAATAAGGTGAATTTTTATCTGATGGAGCTGGTTGAGAAATTAGAATACTATTGATTTTCTTCGAGGCCATGCACCTGACGTTTATGAGTTAACTTGATTCAGTATTACCTGGGCTACTCTTTCCCCAAGTATCTTTCCTTCTTCCACACTTCCTTCTACCTTTTCTCTAAAAACTTCTGAACCATCATCCCTTGCCATTCCCCCATGAAATGAAATAGCATCTCCCTGTACCTGGGCATACCCAAATACGGGAACTTTACATCCTCCTTCTATGGTTCTAAGGAATGACCGCTCACATCGGAGCGCCTGTTCAGTTTCTTTATGATTGAGAATCGATTGAATAACTTCAGTGTGTTTGTAATTTTTTGAAGCCATAATCGCAATGGCTCCCTGACCTACAGCCGAGGTAATGGAATGAATATTGAATTTCTGGACTATCAGTGATTCTAATCCCATTCTTTTGACACCGGCATAAGCAAGCATAATCGCGTCATATTCTCCACGCTTTAGCTTCTCTACCCGGGTGTCAACATTCCCCCGAATATCTTTTACCTCTACATGATGGAAGTAATTCTTGAGTAAAGCAGAACGGCGTAAAGAAGATGTACCTACTACCCATGTTCTGGAGAGATTTTCAAGAGAAACCTCTTCAGAAGTAGCAAGTAATACATCTCTGGGGTCTTCCCTTTCCAGGAAGGCACATATTTCCAGAGCATCATCAATAACAGAGGGGATATCTTTAGCACTATGAACAGCTATGTCCACCTTATCCTCCAGCAATGCATGATCAAGTGCCTTTGTGAATAGACCTACACCTCCTACTTCATGAAGGGGTACATTCTGAACCTGATCACCAACTGTCTCAATCTTTACGATCTCAGTAGCTAATCCAGCCTCCTCCAGCGTGTCTTTCACCAGGCCTGCTTGCCACAGGGCCAATTTACTACCTCTAGTACCTATTCTTACGCGCATTTATCGATCCGCCAAAAACTACAACCATATGATGTATGGTAGCATATTAAAGGCGCAAATATATAAAATTTTCATCCCATAGGAAAATGTAAAGAGCCTATCCAACCCTACATACTGGACATAAATTTTACGTAAGAAATACATGAACAAGAGAAAGAGTAAAGCCCATTTCCAGACCCCTCCCCATAATACCGGAGAGAAAAACATCAGACTTAGCGGGATGGAAAGAAACAGGATCAAGGGATACCCTCCTACTATCTCAAGATTAAACACTCCCATGGCTAAGTTCTTAATGCGATAAACGGCCCCTATGACACTCAGAAGCACATACTGAAACCCCACCCACCCACTTAGTAAGAGCATACTCTTCCAGAAAAGACCACTTAGGGTGGTGGTGCCGTAAAAAAAGTTTCCTGCCAGGCTGGAAGTCTTTAACATACTCAGTATTCCCCACTGATTCTCCATCCCCACATAGAATAGCAGAAGGGAAAGAAAAAGGGCGAGGGATAAAACCTTCATCAGGATAAGGATAAAAAGAAGTCCCAGGTTAGAATAGGTGGATTCTACAAAGGTGTCTATAAACAATTTAGGGCTGACAAATAATCCTATAAGAGACTGGATGAATGCAGGATTTAACAGCTTCATGATAAACAAGCCCAGAATGGGAAAGCACATCATGAGGATTAGTCCCAGGCTATAGCCTTGTTGATCTTCCCGTATAGTAGCTTGCTTCACGCTTATGTAGGATCCATAACCATCTCTCCTATTCCCTTTTTCGTCCAGCCAGAAATCTGTGGGATAAGGAAAAGTACTGGCTTCATATTTATAAGCATGAATCCAGGCCACCTTACTATCTTCTGTCAAAGAATCTACTCTAACCAGACCTAATTCCTTACAAAGATAGAGCAGCTCTCTGTCGGGTTCATAGGCAAAATAAACGTGTGAGATACGCTCATTTACTACCGGCATCAGGTTTCTGAGTGCCAATTTTCTATCAAAATCATATACTTGTTCTCCGTAATAAGGGGCTATGATAGCCACCGTATCTGCTGTACCCACACCTGGGAGTATATCTGCCTGCCACTGATTAAGCTGAGGCTTATCTAATAAATACACACCTTCCAATACTCCCAGAAAACGAGGAGGATACATTTCTCTAAAATCCACCTGTATGAGAGTAACTTTTAGGGTATTCTCTTCCTGAAACCATTCTGGCGCCAGTGAGATAGCAAATCCCTGGAAAGGAGTACGACTCACATTTACATAGTATTGGTTGAATTCTATCTCAGCCTGCCAGATAAGTCTCTCAAACCACAAATACACCGTATCTTCAGGAATACAGGGAAGAGAAAAGGTATGGGTAACTTCCCAGCTAGACTTTTCTGCATCCCAGAATGGGATCTGGAGCTTATTCCCTTCTTCATCCACCCACTCCTGCTCTAACTCCCATAGTGCTTCCAGCTCATAGGTAAGCGTATCCTTAGCTGTTAAGGAAAAAGACATGCCTAGCAGAAGCAAGACTACCCAACACCGAATTGAATGATGTATCATAGAAGAGAAAAAGAATATTGGGAAGCAAAGTTAGTAAAATAGGGAAACTCCCAACTACAACATTCTTAACTTGATCTCCTTATCTAAGATTTGGCTAGCGATTCACGGAAGCGTAATATTGAAGTTGGAATCATCGCTTAATTGCTATGCAGATATTTTACGCTGACAAACAGCAAGCTCAACAGCTTTTCCTTTCAGGCCAGGAAGCCAAACATGCCGTGCAGGTACTCAGACAACAAGAGGGAGATACACTCACCTGTATAGACGGGAAAGGAAGCGCATACAAAGCAGTTATCACCCAAGCCAACAAGCAAGAAGTTACGCTGGAAGTAATAGAGACATATGAAAACTGGGGAGAAAAGCCTGCTTTCATCCAGGTCGCCATTTCCCCTTTACGATTGAAAGACCGATTTGAGTGGTTTATAGAGAAGTCGGTAGAATTAGGCGTTAATGAGATCATCCCCATCATCTGTGATCATACCATCAAATTCTTCAAGTACAAGCAGCCACGCCTGGAACAAATCATCCTATCTGCCACCAAGCAATGCAAGCGCTCTTTTATCCCCACATTAGCTGAAGCCATTCCAATTGAAGCTTATCTTACTTCCCTGCAAGCAGAAAATAGCGTCAGGTTAATGGCGCATTGTCAAGCAAGTACCCCAATCAGCACCTTAGCAGCTCAGATTCAGGAGGCTGACCGTATCCAACTTATGATAGGACCTGAGGGAGATTTTAGCGAGAAAGAAATAGAGATGGCAAAAAGCTCAGACTATGCAGAAATAAGTCTGGGAGAAAACCGACTAAGAACAGAGACTGCAGGAGTCTACTTTCTAGCAGCTTGCAAATACCTTCAAGGCTATTAGTCGAAGAAAGACCAGTTCACCCCTATGGTAATGGTCCTCTGGAGCATAGGATAGGCTGGCGTGGTAAAGTAGGCTGGCTGAGGAAAGCCTTCCCCTACGTTGGACACTTTCAGATAAGCATATGTACGCTTTATCCTGATAGCGAAGTAGGCATCTGCCCTGGCAAATCCTGGAACTTCATAGTTAGCAGGGAAAAATTCTCCAGATACAGGATCTACCGTCATGCCCTGGTAGGAGTTAAATGCATGTATATCTACCCCTATGCGCATAAGGTCTGCTATGGATAAGCTAGTATTATCATAGAAAAAGGAGAGCGTTCCATATACGTCAGGGATATTATTGGCGTAGGTGCTTAGGGCCGCGTTATCTGTTACAGAGCTTGTCCCTTGCTGCACAGCAATTTTCCCACGTGTATATATGTACCAGAACAAGCGCGTTCTGAAATTCACTTCAGCTCCTACCCAGCTGATGCTTTCTCCGGTAGCTGCCTGTAGGGGCTGCATTTCCGAATCATAATAAATAGGCCTTCCCATTCTGGAGAAAAAGCCTTTCACCTCAAAAAAGCTACTCAGCAGGGTATCCACATCATTTCTGATAAGGGCAGGTTTGCTATATCTCAATCGGGCTGATACCCTGGTCAGATTTTGATTCTTCAAATCCCTATTCCCCATAAAGGTGTTACTCCCTCTGGGCCTGAAGAAGGTCTGAAAGAGAGAAGGGTTTAAGCTAAACTGATCATATTCTCCCGTAAGGGTAAGGGGCGAAGCCATTCTTATAGGCTCCTCATCTTTAGATTTCTTCTTAGGCTTCGGAGGTGCTTTTGCAGTCGGTTTTCCTTTGGGGGCATTGGTTAAAACAGAATCTATCAGCATTGAATCCACAATGATGGAATCCACTACGGCTTCTTCCACCAACTTATAAGCAGATTTTTTCGGGAGAAAAGAGAATGTTCCCCTTAGGGAGATTTTATTCTCATTATCAAATTGAGTAGAGATTCTGTTGAATATCCTGATGCTGGCAGAGATCCCGGGAACATCTATTTGCCCATAGAGATCTTGGTCTACCGTATTTTGATTGGTTCTCCCACTGTCCTGCTGCCACTCCAGTCTTCCAAGTGAAAAGGTAGCATCTGCCTGTAAACGAACTGGTCCATTTATGCTGTAGGAAGCCCCGCCAGACAAGCCAAACCGGTTGGTTCGGTATGCTTCTGAAAGAAAAGTAGAATCAGTATCCCAGGTTGGATATACAGATACGGGATGATCATTAATAAAGCTTAAATCCGACAAGCTTTCTCCCGTAGATAAATCACTATCTATATATCTTCTATAGCCTTGCTCATACAGACCTGATGCTCGTAAGGTAAACTTGTGGACGGTAGTATCAGAACCTAGTAAATGATAAAACTGGTCCAGGTACAATGATCTCACAATCTGGTTAGCTTCAGCACCTGTCAGCAAAAGTCTGATCTGCTCCTTAGAGCCAGCATAAACAGCATCTACAAGAGAATCATTTTGCTGGAAGATATCCCCACTTCTTTGGTAAATGGAATCAGGTCCCAGGTAAACTCCACCATGAAAACTATTTTTCATTTCTGTAAAGGCCCCAGTGGCAAATAGGTGATACCTGTCCGTCTTGGATTTATAGTACGAACTCAGGGTGGCAGATTGATGAGCAGTGTTAAAATCACGGTACGCACCTACTACATTCTTACGATTATAGTTGAAGACCATGTTCCACCTAGGGGTAATGTTCCTTCCTATGAGAACGGTAGCCGTGGAAGTCTGAGCTGAGCCTTGAATCAGGTCTACATTAATATAAGGAGTTTTGGTATCCTGGTAAATGCCCGATTCTCTAGCTGTAAAGGCATACCTGTTATAGCGCTTCATGATAGGGTCTTCCCAAAAAGGCTTGGAAAGCACATTCTCATCCATCCCATCTTCAAAAATCCTATAGGGTTTTCCTATCTGTCCCAGATGGTAGTAAAACCCGTCCCCTCTTTCTACATCATCCCACTGGAGCAGGGTCCAGATATCCCAGGGCTTACGCTCCAAGGTCTCCTTATGCCTGAAGATGTTCATGGGAGAGATGTAGTACAAATCCGGCTCTATCTCTATGTCTTCTATCTGTGTACTATCATTTCTCAGGCTGTCCAATTCTCCAAACCTCCCAAATCCATTAAAACGGTCAGACGAGTTTTGTCTCTGATTGGCACCCGTATCATAAGGATTCCCATTATATATCTGGGCTTGAACTTCCTGGGCAAGGAGTCCTGCCAATAACATAAAACAAAAGATATGGATCAGTGACCTGTTCAAATTCACTCAATTTGAGGGGCGAAAGCTAGCAAAATTCGCTGGCTTTGGAAGAATGGATTACAGCAAAGTATGGATTCAGGGAGAAAGGGTTGTATTACAACTCCCGAATTAAGGTGCAGAGAATATCCGTCATTTTAGGTTCTGCCTCTCCTGCTATCTGGATGATTTCTTCTATGTTGACCGGTAGAAGATGATCTGGATCACACTCATCTGTAATCACAGATATAGCAAAAGTCTTTAGTCCCATATGGTTCGCCACTATCACTTCCGGTACCGTACTCATCCCTACTACATCAGCACCTATGGTTCTCAGAAATCTGTATTCAGCACGGGTTTCCAGGTTAGGCCCCACCACAGAGACGTACACACCCTTATGCACATTGTATCCTTTCTGACTGGCTAGCTCCAGTGCTTTCTCTATCAACTCAGAATCATAAGGCCTACTCATATCAGGAAATCGAGGACCAAATTCATCCAGATTCGGCCCTATGAGCGGATTGATAATCTGCAGGTTTATATGATCATCTATCACCATGAGATCTCCCTTTTTATAAGAAAGATTCATCCCTCCTGCTGCATTGGAAATAAAGAGAGATTTGATCCCCAGCAGTTTCATGACCCTGAGAGGGAAGGTAATTTCCTGCATGCTATAGCCCTCATAAAAATGGAATCTTCCCTGCATGGCTACTACCTGCTTATCCCCAAGCTTCCCAAAAATCAATTTCCCAAAATGGCTTTCCACAGTAGATACAGGGAAGTGAGGGATGAAATTATAGGGAATGATTTTTTCTTCTTCTATTTCAGATACCAGTCCGCCTAAGCCCGTTCCAAGAATAATTCCTACCTCAGGCTCCTTTGTATACTGCTTACGGATGTATTCATACGCATCCTGTATGTTATCTCTTACTCCCATAATATGTAATTGGAGGTCCTTATTTCGCGGTCGGAGCTTGACTATCAAAGTCCAATCTGTCTCCAAACCTTTCCTTGATAAGCTTATTTATGTTATCCAGTCCTTGCCACCAACCGATTTCTACTGTCATAAATAACAGGGGATAATCCAGATAATTTGTCATCCAGGCGGCGCCTTTTAAGCGGAAGAAGTCTTTCTCCGTAGTGAGAATCACCAGTTTTTGTTCTGATTGACCAGACATTGTTAGCTGCTGATATTCTCCCAGAATCTTTTGGATATCCTTTTCCTTATAAGGATAGTGGTCCGGGAAAAAGGAATGCCCTTTTATGGTAAATCCTGCTTGCTCCAGTTGGTCATAGACATATCTGTTATTCCCTATCCCGCAGAATAAATAAATTTCTTTATCCGCAAGAGAAAAAGACAATCTGGAAGAAGGATTTACAAAGCTCCTGATATCTGTCCTGACAGGCTGTGTATAAGCCAGAGGTACACTCCACTTTTGATAGGAAGATTGTAGATCAGGAATTCTTTCCGGTTTAGATAGCTTGTTAAAAATAATGGCATCTGCCCGTTTAAGAGAAGACACTGGTTCCCGCAGATTCCCTCCGGGAAGTAGCCAATCCTTCTCAGGCATTCTGTTTGCATCTATGAGAACAAAGTCCAGGTCTCTGTTGACCTTTCTATGCTGAAAAGCGTCATCCAGAATGATGATTTCTGGATGGTGTATGTCCACTATCTTAGTGATGGCCTCTGCTCTATCCTCTGCTACCACCACAGGAAACTGTGGATACTTAACGGCTACTTGTAGTGCTTCATCTCCATAGGTCAAGGAGTCCCCTCCTTCTGGATCTACCTGGAGAAATCCTTTGGTCTTTCTTCCGTATCCCCTACTTATGTAGGCAGCCTTAATATTATGCTGTGAGAAAAAGCTCAATAGATACTCGGCAAAGGGGGTCTTTCCTGTTCCTCCTGTAGAAATATTTCCAATAGCGATAACAGGTAAATGAGCATTAAAAGGCTTTAACCAATTGAGGTCATATGCAAGGTTTCTGATTCTCACAATCAGCATGAAGACTGTTGTAAAGGGTAGCAACAGTGCAGCACGTAGGAATGACATGAACCTCATGAATGTGAGCGAATTCTTCAAAGGTATTGATTCGTGGTTTACTGCAAGTTAAATCTCCTACTCGTTTAGGCAAAACATTCTGAGACTTAGTAGCCTAAAATTGCAAAATTCAAGTAGATGAGACTCAAAATTTAGACTAAAATGCTAATACACAGGTAGAAATGGTTCTGATAGATGAATCATCCAAACATATTTTTTAACTTTGCAGTCCTTTTATCAAACAGAATCACATAAAGTGGTTGATTCTGAATTATCAACAATTAGTCATTCTAATAAATCGTCAGACGCATGGAAAAAGGAACAATCTCCGTAAGTACAGAGAATATCTTTCCAATCATTAAACAATCTCTTTATTCTGATCAGGAAATTTTCCTAAGAGAACTAGTCTCCAATGCCATTGATGCCACACAGAAGCTTTCCCTTCTTTCCAGCAGAGGTACTTTTGAAGGAGAGTTAGGAGAACTGAAAGTAAACATAGAGCTGGATACAGAGAATAAGACCCTGATCATTAAGGACAGAGGCATAGGGATGACGGAGGAGGAAGTCAAAAAATATCTGAATCAGGTAGCATTCTCAGGTGCAGAAGAGTTTCTGAATAAGTTCAAGGACGTAGACGATCTGGACCAGATTATAGGTAGATTTGGGTTAGGATTCTATTCTGCCTTCATGGTAGCTGATACGGTAGACGTGATTACTAAGTCCTACCAGGAAGATGCACCTGCCATTAAGTGGACCTGTGATGGAACTACTTCCTACAGCATAGAAGAGGTAGAAAAATCAGACAGAGGAACAGATATCATCCTCCACATTTCTGAAGATGCAGCAGAGTTTCTGGAAGAAGCTCGTATCAGCAATATCCTGAATAAGTACGCCAAGTTCCTCCCGGTAGAGATCACTTTCAAAGGAGAGGTGATCAACAACCCTAATCCGCTTTGGAAAAAGACCCCAACGGATCTCACGGATGAAGACTATAAGGCTTTCCACAAGGAACTATACCCTTTTGATGAGGAGCCACTATTTTGGATTCACCTGAATGTAGATTATCCCTTTAACCTGACGGGAGTATTATTCTTCCCTAAAATTCGTCAGGACATAGATCCTCGTAAGAATAACATACAGCTGTACTCAAGACAGGTATTCATCACTGATGAGGTGAAGGAGATCGTACCTGAGTATCTGATGTTGCTCCAAGGGGTGATTGATTCTCCGGATATACCGTTAAATGTATCCAGAAGTTATCTGCAGTCCGACTCTAACGTGAGAAAGATCAGTAACTACATCACCCGTAAGGTAGGTGATAAGCTGAATGAAATCTTCAGAGATGACAGAGAGAAATTTGAGGAGAAATGGGAGGATATTTCTGTCTTTGTGAAGTATGGAATGCTGGCAGATGAGAAGTTTTACGATAAGGCTGAAAAGTTTTGTCTACTCACCAACATCGAAGGGCAGCACTACACCATAGCAGATTACAAAGAAAAGATCACTGCTTTACAGACCAATAAAGACGAGACGGTAGTACACCTGTACACCACAGATGAGGAACAGCAGGACATGTATGTGCAGGCGGCTGTGGATAAGGGATACGATGTACTGAAGATGACCGGAGTGCTAGATAACCACTTCATCGGTCAGCTGGAACAAAAGGGAGAAAAGACTTCCTGGGTACGTGTAGACTCTGATACCATAGAGAAGCTGATCATCAAATCAGACGAAGAAACGCCTGAAGGAAGCGGGCTTTCTGAGGAACAGCAGGATCATGTAAAAACTGCCTTTGAAGCTATCCTTCCACAGGACGGGCTACAAATCAACCTACAGTTTGAGGCTATGGGAGCCGAACAACTTCCTACCGTCATGACCAAGCCTGAATTCATGCGCCGTATGAAGGACATGGCAGCTAACGGTGGTGGCGGAATGGGATTCGGGATGGGTGCCTTCCCTGATAGCGTAAACCTGGTGGTCAACACCGGACATGCACTCATACAGGAGTTAGCCGGCAAAGAAAGTCTGGACGAAAGACAGGATTTAGCTAAGCAGCTATTAGACCTGGCCCTACTTTCTCAGAATATGCTCTCTGGAAAGGACCTCACTTCCTTCATTAAGAGAAGTGTAGATCTGATTAAAGGATAGAGATAAATTTATCTTGAAAAAGAGGCTGCCCATCATGGGTAGCCTTTTCTGTTTTTGGGGTCATCCCTTCTAAGGTCTTTGAGGCTCTCGAAACGACAGAGACTGATGTGGCAATAGCCTCTACCCATAATAGTGCATGATAACCGCCACGATGCAAAAAATACTTCCTAAACCTGCCAAAACAAGGGAGGTACTATAAAGCCCCAAAAAGGATTTCACCTTCATATTTGCTGCATTCATAGGATCATAAATGAGTTCTACCACATCTCCTATCTTACGGCTGTTCCAGCTGGTGGCTACCGGACTTTTGAAAGTTTGCGTATTTCCGGACTGGTCCTTGTATTCATACACGGGTGTATACATGGTAGTCCCATCATCCTGATAGCTATCAATGCGAATTACTTTCCCAGAGGTCATGATACCCTCCTGGAGGAGCCTCTGTGTACGCATATAGAGCCCAACCCCAATAGCAATGGCGACACAGCCGACCACCAATGAAACGATCTCAACGATTTCTAATTCTTCCATAAGTCAATGAGTAACTCTTGTTAAAACGGTTTTCACCACCAATCAGTCTGTAGAATTATCGAAAGTAAGTTAGTCTTCATTAGAGATTGAGACAATACGTGCTTTGCCTTGCCGCCTATAGATGGCTCGGGCAAAATATGTTTTGCCCCTATAGTCAATGACTACCATGCGATGGTGCGGCTCCATCGGAGTCACACCTCCATAAAAAAGCCAACCCATTACTGAGCTGGCCATATTATCTATATCAATGTATGTTTCTCTCTAGGAAACCAGTGTACCGACCGTTTCACCGAGGATGATACGCTTCAGGTTTTCAGGCTGGTTGATGTTGAAGATGATGATGGGAAGCTGGTTCTCCTGACAGAGGGTGAAAGCTGTCATGTCCATCACGTTTAACCTTTCCGTTAGTACATCTGCAAACGAAATCTGGTCAAACTTCTGAGCATTAGCATCCTTCTCTGGATCTGCCGTGTATACTCCATCTACTCGAGTTCCCTTCAGCACTACTTCTGCCTCTATTTCTATGGCACGTAAACTGGCCGCTGTATCTGTGGTGAAGAACGGATTCCCTGTTCCTGCTCCGAAGATCACCACCCTTCCTTTCTCAAGGTGTCTTACGGCCTTTCTTCTGATGTAGGGTTCACAGATTTTCTCCATTGGGATGGCAGACTGTAATCTACATCTCACCCCTTTCTGCTCCAGCGCATCTTGCAAAGCCATACCGTTAATCACGGTAGCCAACATCCCCATATAATCGCCATGTGCTCTTCCCATTCCGAGGGTAGCGCCTTGTAGACCTCTAAATATGTTTCCTCCTCCTACAACTATGGCTATCTGGACGCCCAGCTCCCATAGTTCTCTAATTTGCTCTGCATATCTGCTAAGGGTGTCTGCATCTATGCCAAAATCTTTTTCGCCCACCAGGGCTTCTCCACTTAACTTGAGAAGGACTCTTTTGTACTTAGTAGGTTGATTCATAACCGGGGCCTGACTTAAATGATAAAAGGTGATACTCCTAAATTTTCCTTGGCGAAATTACAGGCTTCTTTTGCTAGCCTGAACTGCTGTTTCCTAAACCGTCAATACCTGTGAGTTAACCGGGACAAATGTGTAGTTAAAAAAAAAGAGAGCTTTGAAAAACTCTCTTCTTGATTCTTTCTTGCAAAGACTACTTAGCACCAAGTTGAACTCTTTTGAAGGAAGCTACTTTCGCGTCAGCTCCCAGAGAATCCTTAATGTACTGCTTTACAGTCTTGGAAGTATCTTTTACGAAGTCCTGGTTTAACAAAGTATTGTCCTTAAAATACTTGTTAAGCTTACCCATCGCAATTTTTTCTACAATATGCTCAGGTTTTCCTTCCTGAATAGCCTGCTCTTTTCCAATTCTCATTTCTCTTTCTACGATCTCCTGAGAAACGTCATCCTTATCTATCCCTACTGGATTCATAGCTGCAATCTGCATAGCTATATCTCTTCCTACTGCCTCAGTATCTCCTCCGTTAGCACCAGCAAATGCTACAGCTACTCCGATTCTGGCGCCAGGGTGAAGGTAGGTTACTACGTCTCCTCCGCTGATCACCTCGTAAGAACCGATATCAATTTTCTCACCGATCTTTCCGATCATATCTACCAAGTGCTCGCCCACGCTTCTTCCATCTATAGCTAGTGCTTTCAGGGCATCAGTATCAGCTGGCGCTTCAGCCTCAGCAAGATCAACGATTTTAGTACCCAGTGTCTGGAAGTCATCATTTCTGGCCACAAAGTCAGTCTCGCAGTTAAGTTCTACCAGAACAGCTTTTGCTCCGTCGGCGCTCTTCTTAATAAATACAGCACCCTCACTTGCCTCACGGTCGGCACGCTTAGCGGATACTTTTTGTCCTTTTTTACGAAGGATCTCGATGGCTTTGTCGAAATCACCATCAGCTTCAGTCAAAGCTTTTTTACAGTCCATCATCCCGGCTCCTGTAGCCTTGCGAAGTCTGTTTACGTCTTTTGCAGATATAGCCATTGTACTATTGAAATATATTGATAAATGTTTTTGAGTGCTCAGAAAATTCCGTGCAAAATTAACGTTTATGTGCTTGAAACGCAACGCTTAATTCTGAAAGCTGTTTAATCTCATATTTTCCGCCTTCACTCCCCTCATTTTCAGCCCTATACTAAGCTCAGGCAACCCATTTATGTTTCCAATCATCTTATGCACAGATAATATGATGAAATGGTGAAAGTTTACCCTGAACAAGAAATAATAAAAGGTTGTAAAGCAGGAGAGCGGAAGCATCAACATGCCCTTTATGAGCGGTATCATAGAAAGATGTATGGGGTATGCCTGAGGTATATGACAGATCCTGACCTATCACAGGATATGCTGCAGGAAGGATTCTTTAAAGTCTTCAAATACATTAAAAGCTTTAAAGGCACAGGTTCACTGGAAGGATGGATCAGAAGAATCATGGTACACACCTGTGTAGAGCACCTGAGGAGAGGAAAGAAAGTTTCTTTCTCCGGAATAGAAAACCTGAATGCCCCTACCACTGAACTGGATGCCATTTCATTATTGAGCCACCAGGAGATTCTGAATGTCATTCAAAAACTCCCTCCGGGATACAGAACGGTTTTCAACCTGTATGTAGTAGAAGGCTACACCCATCCGGAAATCAGCAAGCTGCTCAACATCAGTGTAGGAACCTCAAAATCCCAACTGGCAAAGTCCAAACAACACCTAAGAAGGTTACTGACCAATAGCAATATTAGAATGACTCAACATGCTTAATGTGAATATGCAATATCAAGAACAAAACCAAGAGCCAGACAGAGGCAAACTAGCTACTCAATTCGAGTGGTTCGAACCAGATCCCCCGAAAGAAGTTTGGGAGAAACTGGACATGAGACTGGATACAGAAGATAAGTGGAATGGTAGAAAAAGATTCATATACGCTATGGCTGCCAGCCTGAT
>JBCBKZ010000400.1:0-5352 GCA_038520955.1 Bacteroidota bacterium
ATCTATCTCCACTGGAGATAGATAAAAGTGCGAAGGTAGGCTATCTCAGTTACGACTGGGGACTAAATGAAACTACCAATCCAGGGTAATATAAGAGTACCCTATTAGGGTAAAGCAAGCATAAAGAGAATAATAGATTGTTAAGTGTGTGGTTTTCATAGGTTGATTCGGGTTAATTTTCGTGTCTTTGAAGGCCGTCCTTAAGTGGGCGGCCTTTTTTTATGAGATCTACCATCTTTCTCCTTCTGTCTACCTATTATTCCTCCTCTCAGCTAATTATCTCCCAATTTTTCCTAGTTTTGACGTATTAACGTCTCCACCTTATGCAGACTATCCTCACCATCATACGCAAAGAAATTCTGGAAACCCTGAGAGACAGGAGAACCGTCCTCATCATGGTGGTCATTCCGCTCTTACTCTTCCCCATGATTTTGTACATCACCTCTACTTTGGCCATCAACCAAATGCAGAAGAGCCAGGAGACTAAATTGAGAGTGGGCGTAGTAAGTGAGTTAGTGGACGCGGATGTCCAAACCTTCCTCCAAAAACAGGAAAGCCTGGAATTAATCCCCATAGAAGCAGAGGAAAACATCCAGCAGTATGTGCGTGAAGACAGCCTGGATGTAGGCTTGATTATAAGTCCTGCCTTTGAATTAGCCATGGACAATTTTGAGTCAGGCGTTCTCACTATTGTTTATCTATCTTCTGATGACAGCAAAGTTGGAAAGTTGAAAGGCCTACTCAATGTATATAGCGACAGTGTGCTCAATGCGAGACTAGAGGCCTTTCAGATCAATTCTCAAGTCATCAATCCCTTAGAAATAGATGAGGTAGATGTAGCTACCAAGCAGGAAGTCTTTGGGAAGCTGGCAGGAGGATTTATTCCCTATATGTTTATTCTCTTTAGCTTTTTTGGCTGTATGTATCCTGCCATAGACCTTTTCACTGGAGAAAAGGAAAGAGGAACCATGGAAACCATCCTCACAGTTCCCATCAGCCGAGGCCAAATTCTGACAGGCAAAATGATCGTGATAGCTGTATCAGGCCTGATTTCGGCAGGCTTGTCTATGTTGGGCCTATACCTGGGCGTAAGGCTCATCAGTGATATTCCGGATACCTTCCTGAAATTGTTGGACGGTATTTTCCAGCCATCTACGGTTTTACTCTTACTAGCATTGGTCCTACCCATGGCGGTTTTCTTCGCAGGTGTGCTGATCCCGATTTCCAGCTATGCGCGTAACTTTAAAGAAGCTCAGAGCATCATTACCCCTATGAACTTTCTGGTGATCATCCCAGCGGCAATCGGTTTGATGCCTGGCATAGAGTTAAACTGGGGAACAGCCTTCATTCCTATTCTAAATGTGGCTCTGGCGAGTAAAGAAATTGTAGCTGGAACCATTCAACCTGCCTACTTCATAGCAGTATTTGTCTCCTTGATAGTTCTGGCTGCTGTGGCCACAGCCCTAAGTGCAAACAGGTTCAGGAATGAGAATAATATTCTGAGAACATAGAAAAATCATGGCTTTAGGGTAAGCAATAATTATCAAATAGGAACTTAAGACCCTTCCACTTCTACCCCGTTACCCTTGAAAGGGCAACAACCCCTAAATCTGGTAGAGAATTGGATAGTGGCGCATCCCATTTATAGGGGATGTGTGCTTGTGTGAAGGGGTTAAATCACTGCCTTATTCTTATTAAAAGGAGCTATTTAGTTTTATGCTTTCTCCCTAATCAAATACAATCCCGCAAAGCTAAACAGACCGTTCACCATAATGACGAAAAATCCCAGCGGAAAGAAGAAGTTGATTGCATAGCTGAGAATAGGACTGATGATACACACCCATGGGACCAAGCTATCTTTAACCTTAAACTTAGTGTAAAGCCCGAAGGCGTACATCCCAAGGAGAGGACCATAGGTATAGCCCGCCGCTGTAAAGATGGTGAATACCACCGCCCGGTCATTGACCCAGTTGAAAATGAGAATGACAATAAAGAGAATAAGGGCGAAAGCCATGTGAACCCTGAAACGGGTTTGAGTCTTTTGTGGACTAGGAGGCGTTTTCTCAAAACCTAGTATGTCCACACAGAAGGAAGTAGTCAAAGCTGTTAAGGCGGAGTCCGCACTGGAATAAGCTGCTGCTATCACCCCAAGCACAAATACGATTCCAGCTATAGGTCCCAAATAGGAAAGTGCCAATAGCGGGAACAGCTCATCTGTTCGCCTGGGAATCCATTCCAGAGAAGTTGCATCCTGAATGAGTAACTGGAATTTTCCGTCTACCATCCCCTCGCGAATGATTTCCTGGTCAAGTCCATATAAATAAAGCAAAGCACCCAGACTCAGGAAGAGCAGGTTCGCAAATACGAACACGCTAGAGAACCAATAGACATTCTTCTGTGCATCTCCCAGGGTTTTGACTGTCAGATTCTTCTGCATCATGTCCTGGTCTAGTCCTGTCATTACCAGCGTAATCAGGGCGCCACTCACAATTTGCGTGAAGAAGTTAGCCGAGAAAGGTCCCCCAAAATTGAAGGTCTTGGTGTAGTCGCTATTAGTGAGCATGGACATGACAGATTCGCCTTCCGCACCCAATGAGTCGCTCATAAACCATACAGTAATTCCCGCTGCTAAAAGCATGCAGAACGTCTGTAGGGTATCTGTCCAGACCACTGTCTTGATCCCTCCCCTGTAGGTGTAAAGGTAGATAAGGGCAATGGACAAGAGCACAGTCAGCTCAAAAGGAACCCCCCAATAATCTCCTATGGCTAGCTGTATCACCAAGGCTACCAGATACATCCGCAGACTGGCTCCTACAATTCTGGATAAGAGAAACAGGATTGCACCGGTTTTATAGCTAGCTGCTCCGAAGCGCTGCTCCAGGTATCCGTAAATGGAAGTGAGGTTGAGTTTGTAGTAAAGGGGGAGAAGCACCTTGGCCATGATGAGATAGCCCAGAAAGTTGCCCAGCACAAACTGGAAGTAGCCAAATCCGCCGCCGCCACCTACTGCTCCTGGTACGGAAATAAAGGTTACGCCGGATAGGGAAGCGCCTATCATTCCAAAGGCCACCAGGTACCAGGGAGAATTTTTATTGGCTTTAAAGAAAGTATCCTGATCAGCGCCTTTTCCCGTTACCCAAGAGATAACAAAGAGGATCAGAAAATACGTAATGACAATAGCGAGAGAGAGAATAGGGTCCATGTCTCTCAAATTAAGAAGATAAGCTGAGTTTTTAGTGAGATGTATTAGTTTTGGGGGATGAAACTGGTAAGCTTTGAAGCACTTGACGATCCACAGTCAGGAGAGCACCTGGGTGTGCTCTGCGGAGGTGGGGAGAATATAGTGGATATACAAGCTGTTGAGATCAGAAGAAGAAGGAGAATGCTACCAGGACTCATGTCCATGATGGGTTTGCTACATGACTTTGACTATGGCATAGAGATCATTCAGGATGATCTTGAGTATTGGGAGAAAGAACTTCCCCCTCGTTGTGGTTTTACACTAGATCAGGTGAGGCTTTTGCCGCCTTTAGGAAGGCCTAAGAGCCTACGTCATGTGATGGAAGAACCCCAGGACTATATTGCAGATGGAGTAGTTTCCTTTGGGAAGAGTGTGAGCCAGAGGATCGGGAAGCTGCTTAACAAGAAAAAAAGAGAAAGTTTTTCCTACTACTTTGGGAATAGCAGAGCCATTATAGGCTGTGATGAACACATAAAATGGCCCCAATCTTCCAACCAGCTGGACCTGGAAATAGAGTTAGCCATTTTCATTAAGAAAGAAGGAGTAAATATATCCGAGGAAGAAGCCATGGAATATGTGGGAGGGTATTCTCTCTTTAATGACTTGACCGCTACAGATCTTTTCCAGGAAGAATTAACAGACCATAGCCCCCACACCAACAGTAAGTGCTTTGACACCTCCAATGTTATGGGACCTTACCTGATCACTAAGGATGAGCTGGAGAATAGGAAAGAATATTCTCTGGAGGTAGAGGTCAATGGCCAAAACTGGGTCATCGAAACCTATGAAGAATTTCCTATCAACATCCCTAAAATCATAGCTGATATTTCCCGCTCAGAAACCCTATATCCTGGAGACATAATCACTACGGGTATGCTTCCTAACGCATGTGGGAGAATCAGTGATCATTACCTAAAAGTGGGAGATGAGATTAAGATCAAAATGGAGCCCTTTGGCATTCTCACCAATAAAATCATCAAGCCTGTATGAGAATAGGCATGTTTGACTCTGGGGTAGGAGGCCTGAGTATCTGGAAGGCAGTTAACGCATCCCTTCCAGAAGCTTCCATTATCTACCTAGCAGACCAGGCCTACTGTCCTTATGGAGAAAAACATCCCGACTGGATCCGTGAGAGAAGTGAGCGAATATCCTCTTACCTAATCGAAGAATATGCTTGTAGCCTGATCGTGGTCGCCTGTAATACGGCTACCACAGCAGCAGTTCATCATTTACGGGAGGCGTTTGATATCCCTTTTGTAGGGGTAGAGCCTGCCATCAAGCCTGCTGCCACTCAAACCAAAACAGGCAAAGTAGGCGTTCTGGCTACCGTAGGTACGCTAAAAGGGGGGCACTTCCTCCAAACCTCAGAACGCTATGCCTCAGGCGTAGAGGTCATGGTCCAAATAGGACATGGTCTGGTAGAGTGGGTGGAGTCTGGAAATTTAGAGGATGAGTCCGGGAAAGCGCTCCTGCAGTCCTACCTCCAGCCCATGATGGATGCCTCCGTAGACCAACTGGTCCTGGGCTGTACACACTATCCCTTCCTCACCCCTGCCATAGAAGAAATCACTCAAGGGAGTATGCAGATTCATGAACCTTCAGCAGCCATTGCCAGAAGAGTAAAAGAGTTATGGGCAGAAGGAGATTCTCCTGAGAAAGAGAATGTATTTTTGACTACAGGGAAGGAGAGAAGCTATGAAAAGCTCGTCGTAGACCTTCTTGGGATTGGAGAGATGACTAGTAAAGGGATCCATCTTGCTTGATACTTAAAGGATGTAATTCAGCTAAAGGAGCTTAGGCATGATCCATTCTGGATTATACATCAAGTAGGTAATCACAAAAGAGGGTCCCATACAAGGTCGTTGAGGCTCTCGAAACGACAAAGCTATATGGGACAATTTGTGCCTTCGAGAGCCTCAGGCACCTTATGACTCCAAAAGTTTAATTTTATTAAATAATGGAACCTCTTTAAGCTTTAATCACGAAGTGATTACATTACTATTAGCTTTAATGGGAATGGGGAATGACCCTGAAGGGAGTCAAACAAATCCAGTCAATGTGTAGCTTAATTTTGGTTGACTTTTATTTCATTTTCAAATTCAAAGAATCAT